>NZ_JAWONS010000290.1:0-247714 GCF_033342255.1 Clostridium boliviensis | reverse complement strand
CAATAGACGGGTATTGCAGAAAAGAAGGTGGATAATGTATGGCTATAAAAGAGCAGATGTTAAATGAAATAAAGGAATGCGAGAAGCTTCTGATCGGAATCGGAGAAGAATGGAACCGGGATGAGGCCAAAAAGGAAGACAGTCTGTATGAAAAACTGGGACAGCTGATAAAGGATAAGGATTACTTTATTGTTACGACCCTTACAAATGGAGAACTGTTAAAGTCCGGTCTGGACCCCAAACGCATGGTGGCACCCTGCGGAAACGTTACCTGGAGACAGTGTTCCAAATCTTGTACGAAGGATATCTGGGAACCCGGAGAAATTGCCGATGATATCTGTCCTCATTGCGGCGAGCCGTTAACCGGTAATACCATTCAGGCGGAGGAGTATATTGAAGAGGGGTACCTCCCTCAGTGGAATGCCTATACCAGATGGCTGGCTGGAACTCTTAATAAAAAGCTTCTGATTCTGGAACTTGGAGTAGGATTTCAGACACCGACGGTAATCCGCTGGCCCTTTGAGAAAACCGTCTCTGTAAATAATAAGGCATTTATGTACCGGATACACGGAAGTTTTGCACAGCTTTCGGAAGGAATACGTGAGAAAGCTGAATCCGTTCCTGTCAATTCCGTTAATTTCTTTCGTGATTTTTCATAATGTTTTGCGTTGTACTGAAACAGGGACTGTGTTAGAATATTGAAAAAAGGCGAAAAAGAGGTGGCTGCCATGATTGCGATTATTGACTATGATGCCGGAAACTTAAAAAGTGTGGAAAAGGCCCTTGCTTCGTTAGGGGAAAAACCAGTGGTAACCCGGGATAAGGAAACCATTCTTTCAGCAGACAAAGTGATTCTTCCAGGTGTGGGAGCATTTGGCGATGCCATGGAAAAGCTTTGCCAGTATGATCTGCCTGGAGTAATCCGTCAGGTGACGGAGAACGGCACGCCTTTTTTAGGGATCTGCTTAGGGCTGCAGCTTTTATTTGAAAGCAGTGAGGAATGTGAAGGAATGAAAGGACTTTCCGTTCTTCCTGGAAGAATCGTTAAATTCCCGGACCAGCCGGGGCTTAAAGTTCCCCATATGGGCTGGAACAGCCTGACAATCAGGCCGGAAGCAAGACTTTTTAAGGGACTGGATTCCGGAGCATATGTTTATTTTGTCCATTCATATTATTTAGAAGCAGACAGGAAATCTGATGTTGCCGCTTCCTGTGAGTATGGTGTAACATTTGGTGCGTCTGTGGAACGAGGCAATATATTTGCGTGCCAGTTCCATCCGGAAAAGAGCGGGGATACTGGTCTTACGATCCTGAAAAACTTCATTGAACTTACATAAAGGAGGAGCCGCATGCTTACGAAACGAATCATTCCATGTCTGGATGTACACAATGCGAGAGTGGTAAAGGGTGTTAATTTCGTCAATTTACAGGATGCAGGAGATCCGGTGGAAATTGCTGCAGCCTATGATAAAGCAGGAGCAGATGAGCTGGTGTTTCTGGATATCACGGCTTCCTCTGACAACCGGAATACAGTGGTTGATATGGTGCGCCGGGTTGCTGAAAAGGTCTTTATTCCGTTTACGGTGGGCGGAGGAATCCGTACTGTCGAAGATTTTAAGATGCTTTTGCGGGAAGGAGCGGATAAGATATCCATTAATTCCTCTGCAATTAATACGCCCAGACTGATTTCTGATGCTGCGGATAAGTTTGGACGCCAGTGTGTGGTGGTTGCCATCGATGCCAGAAGGCGGGCAGACAAAACCGGCTGGAACGTCTTTAAAAACGGAGGAAGAGTTGATACAGGACTGGATGCTGTAAAATGGGCCATGGAGGCGGACCGCTTAGGAGCCGGAGAGATCCTGCTTACCAGCATGGATTGTGACGGCACGAAGGCCGGTTATGATGATGAGTTAAACCGGATCATAGCAGAGTCGGTATCTGTTCCGGTCATTGCATCAGGCGGTGCGGGAACTATGGAACATTTTTACAATGCGCTGACAAAAGGCAGGGCGGACGCAGCTCTGGCAGCCTCTTTGTTTCATTACAAAGAATTGGAGATTATGGATTTAAAACGGTACCTGGAAGAGAAAGGTGTACCGGTTCGGATTTAAAACCGGTGGATCCGGTGAGATGCAAAGGAGGAAACATGGGAGTAATTGACAACGACTGGCTGGAACCCTTAAGCGGGGAGTTTAAGAAGCCATATTACAGGGAACTTTATCAGAAGGTGAAGAAAGAATACGAGACAACACAAGTCTTTCCGGACCCCAACGACATATTCAATGCCTTTCAGTTTACCCCTCTTTCCAAGGTTAAGGCGGTTATACTGGGGCAGGACCCTTATCATAATGTCGGTCAGGCCCACGGTCTGTGCTTTTCTGTAAAGCCTGATGTGGATATCCCTCCCTCCCTGGTGAATATCTATCAGGAATTAAAAGAAGATCTGGGATGTGAGATTCCAAACAACGGATACTTAAAAAAATGGGCGGATCAGGGAATCATGCTTTTAAATACTGTATTGACTGTGAGAGCCCATGCAGCCAATTCTCATCAGCGAATCGGCTGGGAGACTTTTACGGATGCGGCGATTAAAATTTTAAATGAGCAGGACCGGCCTATGGTCTTTCTCCTATGGGGACGGCCTGCGCAGAATAAGAAAGCAATGCTGACAAACCCAAAACACTTAATACTGGAAGCCCCCCACCCCAGCCCTTTATCCGCTTACAGAGGATTCTTTGGCTGCAGGCATTTCAGCAAAACAAATGCTTATCTGGAAGCCAATGGGATGACATCCATAGACTGGCAGATCGAAAATATTTAAAACAGAGGAATTAAGATGAATATTATTGAGATATTAAAAGTTATCGTTCTGGGAATTGTAGAAGGATTTTCAGAATGGCTGCCGATCAGCAGCACCGGACATATGATTCTGGTAGATGAGATCATTCATTTAAACCAGCCGGACAGTTATAAAAACATGTTTCTGGTTGTAATACAGCTGGGAGCCATACTTGCAGTAGTTGTATTATATTTTGACAGGTTAAACCCATTTTCCCCAAGGAAAAAGGCAGCCCAGCAGAAGGCAACCTTCATTTTGTGGAGTAAGATCATACTGGCCTGCTTACCTGCGGCTGTTATTGGGATTTTAGTGGATGACATTCTGGATAAATATTTAATGAACGGCTATGTAGTAGCGGCGACTTTAATACTATATGGAGTACTCTTTATCGTGATTGAGAACCGGAACCAGTACCGGAATTTTGAGGTACAGAAGGTGGGAGAAATTACATACCAGACAGCTCTTTATATTGGTCTGTTTCAGCTGCTTTCCTTAATTCCAGGGACCTCCCGTTCCGGCTCCACCATACTGGGAGCCATGATTCTCGGCTGTTCCAGGGCGGCATCTGCAGAATTCTCGTTCTTTCTTGGGATACCGGTTATGTTTGGAGCGAGCCTTTTAAAGATTGTTAAATTTGGATTTCATTTTACCGGAGCCCAGATATTTTATCTGATTCTGGGAATGGTAGTGGCATTCGTTGTTTCTGTGTATGCTATTAAATTCCTTATGGGATATATCAGACAGCATGACTTTAAGTTTTTTGGATATTACAGAATTGTACTTGGAGCAATTGTGTTAGTATATTTTGGTATAACCGCATTCCTTGGTTAAGTAAACCATGAAAAAGAGAGTTGTCCGCCGGCCATTCGCCGCGGTCAACTCTCTTTTGTGTGGTGGGTCATATAGGTTCCTTTCCGGCGTCTACGGTTTAAAAAGCATTCCGATCCGCCCTTCAGCGGCAAGCTCATCGATGCCGTCAAAGTTAAATAATAAATTCCGATTTTGCGTTACCAGTCCCATTTTCATCTCATCATAATCTTTTACATTCACCCTGGTCAAACCGTAATCAATATATATATCGCACATAAATGCATTGGCCGTATTGATCAGGAGTGCCAGCGGTATGGGAATGGTACGCAGCTGGATATTGACATTCATCGTCCGCATATCCATACCTCCTTCTCTTGTACACCGGACTGTACCGGTGAGGGCTTATGATATGTTATGTATAAAGGTAAATCTGGTAATTTCATTTTACCTATTTTTTTAGTAAATTACAAGGGTTAAGTAAAAATTGTAAAAATGCGAAACTGAAAGAATACCAAATGTTACATGTAGGAGGTTAATTATTACATGATGGCACTTTTGGTAATTTGTTGGAGTATAATGTAGTTATCTGTCATATGTCATGCAATCGTAACTAACGTTTCTTGTCACAGCTACTTATCCGGGCGAGGACAGGCTGAAATGGAAGACCATTTAAAAATATTTCTCGGATACACTGCAGGAAGCAGCATCGTATTATGGGAAAGGTCAGGAGTGAAGGTATGGAAGAGATCAAGGGTAACTATATTGATAAGGATTTTATGCAGCTTCAAAAGGAGTTAGATAAAATAGAACTTGAAGCAGAAGACAGGGTGGCTGAATCAAAGAAATTAAAGTGGTTTCCAAGTATAGGTTTTGCACTTGATGTTCCAGCTGGTTTTTTAGAGGCGGATAGAGAGAAATCCACTCTCATTTACTTTTCTAAAAATCGGCCGGATCTGGTTCTTATTTATCCGTCTGCCCATGCGGGTCTTACCTTCCAAACTGGAATTCTGGAAAATAAGACTTACGCTATGGATCTGTATCATGAAAGGGAGCGAATGTGCCAGATTCTAAGCCAGGCAGACGGAAAGAATGTATTCTATGATCAGGGAAACGTTACAGGAAATCTCCCTGTGGTATGGTTTGATTATAAAAGCTTTGCTGGGGCTGAACGGGTCTATAACATGATGTTTTTGATCCTTTCAAACGGGAAGCTGATTATTGGAAGCTTTAATTGCATATTTAAGGATTACGAAAAATGGAGACCAGTGATCCTTAAAATGCTTAAGACAATACAAACAGAGGAGGATAACGTGAAAGAGTATAATTAAAAAACAGAACTGATTAGGTTTTACAAAGTTAGAGTTCTCAGAGTAAGCAGGTAGATCAATGAGCATGGAGTGGATTTATGTCAGCAAAACTTTTCGTATTTTTTTTCACAGTGTTTTTATATGGTTGTACATATCATAATAATAGCCGTTCTGGTAAAAAAACTAAAGTCTCTCATAAGTATATTAAATTTGTATTTCCACTATCAGGAAAACGAAGTGATTCCGAGGTAGATATTATATTGTATTTGGAAGCGGGATATTTGATTATATCCTGTATTGGTTATTATACTGCAACTTTTTTTGATTTAATATCATATGAGATTGCAACAATGATTTGGATGTGTATGTTTATTGGGACAACGTTAGTTGCGGCGGGAGGAGAGATAATTAGAGACGCTCGTGAAGGATCTACAATAATTATTACAATACTGGAATTTTTATTTGGGATTATATTAGTTTTAATCGGTTCACTTATTTCTATACTTACTGTAATCCGTAGATATGATATACTTTTAAATTATTTTGTTTAGTAAAGATAAGATGCGAAGTTAAGCATATATAAATTAAAAGAAGGTGATAGAACAAAGTAATCTGTTGAGAAATACATCAGACTATTTTGGTCTACACCTTCTGTTAAATTACTCAAAATTCAGATAAATGTACAGGTAATCAGCAGCTCTCCGCAATCTCATAAAGAAGACGTTCGGAGTCATCCCACCCAAGGCATGGATCTGTGATGGATTTTCCGTAACATCCGTCTCCAACCTTCTGGCAGCCAGGCTCGATATAGCTTTCAATCATCAGTCCCTTAACAAGGCTGCGGATCTCCGGCGCATGTTTTCTGCTGTGAAGGACTTCTTTGGAGATACGGATCTGTTCCCTGTATTTTTTATTGGAGTTTGAATGGTTTGCATCCACAATGCAGGCCGGATTTTGCAGATTGCGTCTGCTGTACATCTCATGAAGAAGGAATAAATCTTCAAAATGATAGTTTGGGATACACTGTCCATGCTTGTTAACCGCACCGCGCAGAATCGTATGAGCAAGGGGATTACCAGAGCTTTTTACTTCCCAGCCGCGGTAGGTGAAGTCATGAGGCTGCTGGGCAGCAACTACGGAATTAAGCATAACCGAGATATCACCGCTGGTGGGGTTCTTCATACCAACTGCCACTTCACAGCCGCTGGAAGTTAAGCGGTGCTGCTGGTTCTCCACGGAACGCGCACCGATAGCAATGTATGACATGATATCATCAAGGTAGGTTAAATTCTCCGGATAAAGCATCTCGTCAGCTGTGGATAAACCGGTCTCTTCAAATACCTTCATGTGCATACGGCGGATGGCGATGAGACCTTCATGCATGTCCGGCTTTTTCTCAGGATCAGGCTGGTGAAGCATTCCTTTATAGCCTTCGCCTGTGGTTCTTGGCTTGTTGGTGTAAATTCTGGGGACCAGAATCAGGCGGTCTTTTGTTTTCTCCTGCACCTTAACCAGACGGTTAACATAATCACAGACAGAGTCCTCGTTATCAGCAGAACAGGGACCAATAATAACCAGAAATTTGTCGCTGTTTCCTGTAAGTACGTCACTGATGGCCTGGTCTCTTTCTATCTTAAGGGCTTTTAAAGCGGCTGGAAGAGGAAAACGATCTTTGATTTCTTCCGGGCTTGGCAAATTGCTGACATATTGAAATCCCATAATATCCTCCTGTGTAATTGCTGTTTTATTTTTTGCAGTTGATTATATAACAGAACACAGGAAAAATCCAGTGTTCCTTGAAATTTGGTTAAGATTGGCTAAGTACTCCTCCATAAGTGTTCCTTTTTTTGAAAAAATGTTGTATGATGTTATCGAATGACGAATGGAAAGGTGTTAAAAATATGGAAAAATATTGGAACTGGGGAGGAAATTATATCGGGGTAAAGCAACGGGATTATCTGGTTGCGTGTGATGGAACGGTTCTTGGCAAGTTCTACGGCAGAGAGCTGTACGACAAGAACGGCAATTACATTGGAGAATTAGGAAGAAATGACAGACTGATTAAAAATAAAACAAAAGAAAACTTTCGCCGATTGGCATTCAGTCCTTATGTTAAGGGAACCATAACCGGTCCGGGTAAAAGCCTTGCGCCTTATCCTATGATTTCCGGATTTGAGGATTTTAAGGTCTGAAAAGGAATAACATAAAGGTGTACAAATGAAGGATTTAACAAAAGGCAGCCCTGGAAAGGTTATGCTTCAGTTTGCGCTTCCTGTTGCAGCCGGGAATATTTTTCAGCTATTTTACAGCCTTGCAGATACCCGGGTGGTGGGAAGTACCCTGGGTGAGAGTGCGCTGGCAGCTGTGGGAGCCACAACTTCTATCAGTACTCTGTTTATTGGTTTTTTATCAGGACTGACCGGTGGCTTCGCCCTGCTTACGGCGAGAAGCTACGGAGCCGGGGATGAAGAAAAGGTCAGGAGGTACTCAGCAGGCTGCCTGCTTCTTGGGACTCTGACTTCAGCTTTGCTTACGCTGTTGTGTGTGGCAGGTCTGCCCTTCTTTTTAAGAGTCCTTAATGTGCCGGAAGCACTGATTCCTGCGGCTTCGGGCTATATCCGTATCATTCTGTTTGGAATGGTTATGATGATGCTGTATAATGCCTGTGCATCTATATTGAGAGCGTTGGGAGATACGGCAGCGCCTTTGGCATTTTTGATTTTTTCCAGTATACTCAATGTATTTCTGGATCTTTTCTTTATCCTTGTCCTTCACAGAGGTGTGGAGGGAGCGGCAATTGCAACTGTGCTGTCCCAGTCGCTGTCGGCAGTTCTAAGCCTGGTATATATGATAAAGCGGTATCCGGTTTTTCGGTTCCATATAAGAGATTTTCGGATTACAAAGGGAGAGGTCCTAAAGCTTTATTCTGCAGGAATATCTATGGCACTGATGATGTCACTGGTATTTTTCGGAACGCTTTCCCTGCAGAGTGCTATTAATCTTCTTGGGACAGATATCATTGTTGCCCATACTGCTGCCCGCAAGATCACGGAGTTTTTCATGCTCCCGTTTTCTGTGATGGGTGTTACTATGGCAAATTTCTGCGGTCAGAATATGGGAGCATGCAAGACTACCAGAATCCATAAAGGGATTTCCCAGGCACTTGTGATTACATCTATCTGGTCTGTGGCAATGATATTTTTAAGCTATACTGCTGCGCCTGGTCTGGTTCAACTGGTGACCGGCACGTCTGACCGTGAAATAGCTGGAACTGCTGCCCTTTACTTAAAGATTAATTCCGTGTTTTATTTTGTGCCTGCAGCAATTTCCATTTTCAGGAATGCACTTCAGGGCTGCGGTGAACATAAAACGCCGGTTGTGTCTAGCTTTATCGAGCTTATAGGGAAGGTCGCTATTGCGGCATTTCTGGCACCAGTACTTAAATATATGGGGATTATAATTGCAGAACCAATTGTCTGGGTTCTTATGGTAATTCCTTTGACAGTAAAGATCAGAAAGCTATATGGATCAGATAAGAGGGAAATATGGAGAGATATGTAGATCTTGATGAAATGCTTCGGTTTCGCGAGAGGAAAGTCAGAATCCAGGAGGAACTGAGGGGAAAATATAAGGACATGGTGACGATGGCACTGGCAATGAACATACCGGGGCCAGTCAAGACTTCCCCCGATATTTTACTTGCCTTTTCAGAAGGAACGAAAGCACTGGAACAGGCGGTTTCTGATTCGGGAATGGGCATCGAAGAGATGGCCGCAATTTCAGAGAATGCTGGATATATTAAATTCTATGCTCTGAACTGTTTTGATCCTGTGCAGGTGAAAGAACTGGCGGTCAGGCTGGAAGAGACTCATCCGTTAGGACGGCTGTGGGATATTGATGTTTATGATGAAAATGGTATCAGTATGAGCAGAGAATCCCTTTCTGCACCCGTCCGTAAATGCTTAATCTGCGGGCAGGATGCAAAAGGATGCGCCAGAAACAGAACCCATTCGGTTGAGGAACTGATTCATGAAATAGAGAAAATGATTCTTGACTGGAAAATAAATTCTATAGATGAATCATAATCTGAAGCTCCATCAGATAATCATATTTAGAGCAGGCAGGAAATTTCACCATGGGCGAGATTAAATATGCGGTTTCGTCTAAAACAATTCCTTTTACCTGGGCATATTTAGCCAGTTCGTTGAATGCAGTGATGGTGTTTTCTTCTGAATAAAGGAAGCTCCGGGTGATATAACGGCCTTCCCGAATGGTTTTTAATTCCATTCCAGGCAGCTTTTTCTCAGATAAAACACCAAATCCACGGACTATCAAACCATCTTCTGCCTGAAGATCTGATCTGGAAAACAAAAGACACATCGTGTTAGTCTCGGGCAGATCCTCATCTGCTCCGTTTCTTGTTACATACTTATCTATATCATAAATAGAGATGTCCAGTTTGTGATAATACAAATTTCGGCTCATCTGGTATTTTTCGTATATCCCGATTTTACCGGGGTATTTTTTTTGGTCTTCTATCTTCTCTATCAGATGCTCTGTCAGCTGCCGGGAGCTTTCTAAGGCAGCCATCCTGCTTTCCAGCTGCTGTTTATGTGACTTAAGCTGGGTTAATAGCTGGTCTGGTTCTTTGTTCTCTTCCAACAGCTTTTTCACACTTTCAAGCGGAATCCCAAGGGTTTTGTTTAAGTAACGGACTACGTCTATAATGAAAAACTGCTCATAGCTGTAGTAGCGGTATTTGGTTTCGGGTGATATATAACAGGGCTTTAAGAGTCCCATGTCATCATAATTACGCAAAGCCTTCGTTGAAATTTTAAGAAACCGTGCAACTTCCCCAATTGTATATAAGTTTGTCATTTTTTTCACACTCCACTATTGACTTTGCCTCTATGGCAAAGTTTATAGTATTAGTATAAATGAATCTCAGCAAAGGAGTCAAGAAAATTGGAGGTTGAAATGAATCAGGTTAAAATTGAGATTGACGGCATGGAAGTATATACAGAAAAAGGAAAGACGATCATGGAGGCAGCGGAGCATGCGGATATATACATACCTCACCTTTGTCATCATCCGGACTTGCATGCGGAAGGCGGCTGCAGGCTGTGTGTGGTCGAAATAAACGGGAAAAAGGAACCTCAGACTGCCTGCACCACACTGGCGGAGGAAGGCATGTCAGTAAATACAAAGTCAGAGGATCTTGACCGGATGAGAAGGCTTTCCATGGAATTGATGCTGGCCAATCATGTAGATGACTGTACGACCTGTCCCAAATATCTAAAATGCGAGCTTCAGTCTCTGATCCAATATCTGGGAGTCAGCACTTCCCGGTTAAGAAGAACCTTAAATGCGGTTAATGTGGAAACCGGAAATCCGTTAATGATCAGAGATCCCAATCGCTGTGTTGCATGCGGACGCTGTGTACGTGTCTGCCGCGATGTGAGAGGGGTTGGAATTCTTGAATATCATAAAAATGAGGAAGACAGAATAACAGTCGGTGTAACCGGAGATCTTTCTTTGGCAAAAGCAGATTGCCGTTTCTGCGGTGCATGTGTGGAAGTATGTCCGACTGGAGCTCTACAGGATAAGAAAGGAACTTTTAAAGAGGGAAACAGAGAAGATATCCTGATACCCTGTAAGCAGGAATGTCCGGCAGGAATCAACATTCCAAAGTATGTCCGTTTTATTAAGGAAGGAAAGTATGAGGAAGCTGCGGCTGTTGTCAGGGAAAAAGCACCATTTCCCAAGTCGCTGGGGCTGGTGTGCATGAGATTTTGTGAATCTGCCTGCAAAAGAAAAGATATAAATGGTGCTGTTTCAATCAGAGAACTGAAACGGTTTGCAGCAGAACAGGATACTTATCAGTGGAAAGAGAAGTCTGTTTTTAAAACACAAACTGGAAAAAAAGTGGCAGTTGTAGGAGCCGGTCCGGCAGGACTTACGGCGGCTTACTATCTTGTTAAATCAGGACATGCAGTTGATGTTTATGAAAAACTGCCGGTTGCAGGAGGAATGTTATCAGCCGGAATCCCGGATTACCGTCTGCCTGCATCAATTGTGGAAGAGGAAATTGCAGTGATCAGAGAGGCAGGAGTGAAAATTCTCACTAATCGGAAGATCAATTCATTGGAAGAACTGCGAAACCTTGGCTATGAAGCAATTCTGATTGCTGTGGGAACCGACAAGGGTGTGCGGATTCCGCTGCCTGGGGCTGATCTTTTTAATGTCCATGTAAATATTGATTTCCTCAGACGGGATCTGTTAAATACTCAGATGGAACTGAAAGATTCTGTTGTGGTATTAGGCGGGGGAAATGTTGCCTTCGACTGTGCAAGAACTGCAAGGCGGCTGGGCTGCAGTCAGGTATCTGTGGTATGCCTGGAAGAGGAAGGCGCAATGACTGCCGGTGAAGAAGAGATTACCGAAGCCAGAGAAGAAGGGATCCAGATTTACAACGGAAGAACTTTTGTAAGAATTATAGAAAAGGACGGAAAAGCAGCCGGCGTTCTCTGCCGCGAAGTTGAGAGCTTCACATTTGATGAAAACAGAAAACTGATTTTAACGGTAAAAGAAGATTCTGATCATGTGATTTCCGGAGAAATGGTTATATTTTCCGCGGGACAGAGGCCGGATTTGGAAAGCTTTGTGGATCTGTCTTTGAATCCGAGAGGGCTTATGGAAACAGATAGCAGTGGAAACACGGGAATAAAGGGTGTTTTTGCAGCAGGTGACGCGGTAACAGGAACAGCTTCTGTTATTCAGGCAATTGCGGGGGCCAGAAAGGCAGCTTCTGAAATTGACCGTTATTTAGGTGGTGACGGCAATATAGAAGAATCTCTATCAGAAAATCAGGAAGCAGACGGCTTTATTGGTAAGGCAGAGGGATTTGCAGACTTAGACCGCAGGACATACCGCTGCGTTTCACTGGATCAGCGGAAAGATAACTTTAATCTTATGACAGAAGGGCTTGAGGAAGCGGCGGCCAGATGTGAAGCAGGGAGATGTCTGCAGTGTGATCTGCGCCCAGGGCTTACCAGATCCAGGTTCTGGACAGAGTATCAGTATAAATAAAGAGGGTGAAAATATGGAAACGGAGAGAATTGAAATATTCGGACACGGGATTAAAGGAAGACCTTCTGCTGAAAGATGGAGCAGCAGGGAATGGAAAGAGCTTGTCTGTCTTTTTCCTGAAGATCAGGGTGAAAGCGGGAATGTAAAATATCTGCTGGAACATTATATGGATGAAATAATAAGTGGTATGGAAGCGTTAAGAGACCGGCTTAAACTAAGCAGCATCTGCGCATTATTATCGAAAGAATACGATATCTATGAAGAGAAATTCAGACTGAGTGGAATTCAGACAAAGCTGACAGATGATATGAAAGGGATACAGAAAGAAATATTCAAAGAGGGGATTCTGGTTCATCATGCAGAAACAATGCTGGCTCTTCACCGGTTTCTGACGGGTAAAAATTATGTACCTCATAAAATCGTATCTGTAACAGGCGATGTTATGGAGCCAGGGATTTATGAAATTCCCTTTGGAATCACCCTGGAAGAAATTATTACCAAATATGCAAAAGGAGTAACCGCTGGTAAAACAGTAAAATTTGTGTCTGCAGGCGGGAGCATGGGAGCAGTTTATGGTGTGGATGAACTGGATACTCCATTTACCTATTCCAGCCTTTTAAAAGAGGGGACCATGCTTGAATCAGCTCAAATAGAGGTTTGCTCCAATGACACCTGTATTGTGGACTGGGCTTGTAAGAGAATGCTTATAAACAGCAGGAAAACCTGCGGAACCTGTGTGTACTGCAGGGAAGGAATCTATCAGCTTTACCGTATTCTGCAGGATGCAACAGAAGGAAAAGGCAGGGACGGTGATCTTTCCTTAATGAAGGAAATTTGTGAAACATTGAAGGCAGGAACTTTATGTGATATCGGAAGATCATCGGCTGTTCCTCTGCTGACAGCTATGAAGAAATTTGGGGAAGAATTTGAAAAACATATAGACAGAAAGATCTGTCAGTCGTTAAGCTGCATTTCCTATGTGAAATTTTATATTGATCCTGCTCTCTGCAACGGATGCGGAGACTGTATGGTGTGTCCGGAGCATGCTGTCAGAGGAGGGGCAAATTTAATTCACATCATTGATCCAGATATATGCAGCAAGTGTGAAAGATGTACAAAGGTATGCAGCAGGAACGCTGTAAGACGGTATGGTACTGTGAAACCAGTTCTGCCGTCAGAACCGGTACAAGCCGGAAGTTTTTCTGGTGAAGGAAATGGATTGAAAAAGGGACTTGGCAGAAGGCGGAGAGTATAAGGCGTTTTGGTAGAGCAGAAACAGGTTTATAATTTAAATTATAAAATATAAAAAATAAGACGGAGGATGGAATCATGAGAGAGATGGAAGCGGATGTAATTGTTGTAGGCGGAGGAGCTGGAGGACTTGCTGCTGCAATAGCAGCTGCAGAGCAGGGGGCAGAGGTGATTGTATTTGAAAAGGCCAATACAACTGGGGGCTGTGCCAACATGGCAATGGGTCTTCTGGGTGTGGAGACAAAATTGCAGAAGGACAGGCTGATTGATTGCACCAGGGAGGGAGCATTCCAGAAATTTATGGATTACACACACTGGCGTGCCGATGCAAGACTGGTAAAGGATTACCTTGACAAATCAGCAGATACCATCGAATGGCTTCAGAATATGGGGGTAAAGTTTGCACTGCCTTCAAAGTATTTTCCTGGTTCAGAGGCAACCTGGCACATTGTACAGCCTAAGACAGGAGCACCCGGTTTAAGAGCTGCTGCGACCATGATCAAAGCAATGACAGACAGAGCGGAAGAACTGGGAGTGACAATCTGTCTGGAAGCCCCGGTACAGCGGCTTATCAAGGAGAACGGTGAAGTAGTTGGCGTGATTGCGAAAGAAGGAGAGGGAGAAATAAATGCCTATGGTTCTGCTGTGATTATAGCTACCGGAGGGTTCGGGGACAGTCCTGAATTTATCAAAAAACATACCGACTATGAATGGGGCAAGGATCTTTTCTCCTATCGGATTCCAGGGCTTACGGGAGATGGAATCAGCATGGCATGGGAAGCAGGTGCTGCAAAGGACCACATGGATATGGAACTGGTATTTTTTGCACCCAATACAGGCGGCTATGCTCCCATCGAATTGCCGTTCCGTCAGCCCAACCTTTTCGTTAATTTAGACGGACAGAGATTTTATGATGAAGCAGTTGTGGAAAATCCGGTATTCTCAGTAAATGCCATTGCCAGACAGAAGGAAAGGACTGTATTCTCTATTATTGATGATGCTATTTTACAGCAGTACGAGAAAAACGGGCTGGATCTGGTGAATGTTGTTACCTCCAATATCAGCATGGATGATTTCAAACAGGAAATGAATGAAATGATCAAAAATGGAAATGACGTACTGTTCATTGCTGATTCGATTGAGGAACTTTCCGAAAAAACAGGAATTGATAAAGAAGGACTTACAAAAACCATTACGGATTACAATGAGTGCTGTAAATTCAGAGATACCTTATTTAATAAAAATCCAAAATATTTAAAGCCGATTAACGGACCGAAATACTATGCACTGAAGTTTGCACCAAGTGCGTATGGAAGTATTGGCGGAATCCGGATTAACTACAAGACAGAGGTGGTTGATACGGAAAACCAGGTGATAACGGGACTTTATGCAGCAGGAACAGATGCGAATTCTATCTGCAATCCGGATTATGTATTTATTCTTCCAGGTAATTCTCTTGGGTTTGCTGTCAATTCAGGAAGAATGGCAGGAGAGAACGCAATCCAGTTTATTAAAGAACATTTTTCTGAATAATGAAATAAAATAAGATTAAGAGAGGGAGCGCTGCGGGGTTTGGCACGCTCCCTTTCTTAATATTTTTTAAGGTACTATTTTTCCAGAGTTAAGATTCCCCGTGTAAACTGTAATCATAGAAAATAAAAGGGAGGCTCTAAACAAAATGGAGATAGAAAGACCGGCTATGGCCGGAACGCTGGAATCCAGTGACTGTCAGGTGACCGTGGAACCCGGAGACGGCAGAATCGATCTCACACTGGAGAGTGCAGTGATCAATCAGTATGGCAACCAGATCAGGAAAGTGGTTTTTGAAACTCTGAATCAATTGGGAGTGGACAATATTAAAATATCCATTGTAGACAAAGGTGCTCTTGACTGTACCATCAAAGCCAGGGTAGAAGGAGCGGTATCCCGTTCTGTGGATCACTTTGTCAACACTCTTTGGGGAGGTGCTGTAGAATGATCAATTTAGTGAAAAAGCGGCTCAGAAGAACCATGATGTTTTTAAATGCCCAGAAACCGGGACTTATTAAGGATCCCTATATTTATAGACCGGACAGTATTATTCTGGACCTGGAGGATGCGGTTGCAGAAAACCAGAAGGATGCCGCCAGATTCTCTTTGTATCATGCGCTGCAGGAAATTGATTACAGAGGATGTGAGCGGGTAGTCCGGATTAACGGACTGGAAACGCCATACTGGCTGGAGGATATCCGGTGTGCAGTGGCAGGTGGCTGTGATGCTATACGTATTCCAAAAACGGAATGTCCCAAAGAAATCCACAGAGTGGAAGAGGAGATTGTAAAGGCGGAAAAGGATTTCGGGATACCGGAAGGCAGGACCCTTATTATGGCAGCGATCGAATCTGCAAGAGGCGTCATGAAGGCTATGGATATCTGCGAAGCATCGGAACGTCTTTTTGGAATTGCTTTGTCAGGCGGAGACTACACCAAAGATTTACAGACTCACATTACAGGCACGGGCATTGAATTGATGGGTGCCAGACAGAATTTAATTATTGCTGCACGGGCTGCAAAGGTACAGTGTTTTGATACCGTATATACCAATCTGGATGATATGGAGGGATTCCGAAAGGATGTAGAAAACATTCATCTCATGGGATTTGACGGCAAATCCATTGTCAATCCACGGCAGATCCCTGTGGTTCATGATATCTTCACCCCATCCGGGAAGGACATTATCTTTGCAGAAAAGGTAGTGAAGGAGATTGAGGAGAAAAAGGAATTGGGAATTGGTGTGTTTACAGTAGATGGAAAGATGATTGACATTGCATTTTATGACGGAGCAAGGAGAACCATTGAACTGGCCAAGGCCTCCGGCGTATATAAAGGAGATTTATAAGATGATCAATGCAGTAGGAAGAGAGATTCCGGAAGAAATCTTAAAGCAGACAGGAAAAGAACCATTTAAGGGGAATCATTATTTTGATGGATATGAGTATAAAAAGGATGGTCCGTCTACCAGGTGTGTGATCAATTCGCAAGGAAGCAAGTTGGTGGAGAACATTCGTGAGGTGCTGGAAAAATGCGGAATTAAGGATGGGATGACACTGGGCTTTCATCATCATTTCAGGGACGGGGATTACGTGGTAAACATGGTGATGGAAGAAATCCACAACATGGGGATTAAAGACCTTACCATATGTGCCAGTTCTCTTGGAAAGGCACATGATAAGCTGGTGGAATATATTGAAGACGGTACAATTACAAACATTCAGTCTTCTGGTGTGAGAGGAAAAATCGGTCGTGCCATATCAGAAGGAAAACTGAAAGGACTGGCTGTCATGCGTTCCCACGGCGGAAGAGTTCGAGCCATTGAGACAGGTGAAGTGAGAATCGATATCGCATTTATCGGATCACCTACCTGCGATGACTATGGAAATTGCCGTGGAATCGGCGGAAAATCTGACTGTGGTGTGCTTTCTTATTCCATGGTTGATGCGGATTATGCGGATAAGGTAGTTGCAGTGACAGACTGTCTGGTTCCATTTCCAAACTTTCCTGCCCACATTTCCATGACGAAGGTGGATTATGTGGTTGTGGTTGACCAGATCGGAAATCCGGATAAAATTGCGACGGGAGCGGCAAAACCTACTACAGATATGAGAAAGCTGATGATGGCGGATTACTGCACCCAGTTCGTGGTTAATGCTCCATATTTTAAAGACGGATTTTCCTATCAGACCGGAGTGGGCGGTGCTTCCATAGCCTCAACCATCTCTCTCGCAAAAATTATGAAAGAGAGAAATATCCGGATGAAGTTTGGAGTGGGCGGTTTAACAAAGCCCATGTGTGATCTTTTGGAGAATAATCAGGTAGATGCACTGTTAGATACCCAGGATTTTGATTTAAATGCTGTGGAGTCCGTGATTAATCCCAAACATTTCCGTATCAGTGCGGGCGAATATGCAGATCCTTTTAATAAGGGAGCAGTGGTAAATAAACTGGATTTCGTTATACTGGCAGCGCTGGAAGTCGATGTGAATTTCAACTGCAATGTAGTGGTTGGGTCTGACGGCATTATTACCGGTGCACAGGGCGGTCACCCGGATACTGCGGCAGGTGCAAAATGTACCATTGTGATCGCACCCCTTCTTCAGGGAAGAATACCCGCCATCTGTACTGACGTGACGACGGTTACTACTCCGGGAGAATCCATTGATGTAGTAATTACTGATTATGGAATTGCCATTAATCCAAGGAGACAGGATTTAATTGATTCTATGAAAAATGTGGATCTTCCGTTTAAAACCATAGAAGAGCTGAGGGATATTGCATATTCCATCGTTGGCGAGCCGGAAAGGGTGCAGTTTGACGACAAAGTAGTAGGAATTATTGAAAGCCGTGATGGAACCATTATGGATGTTGTTCGTAAAATTAAAAATTTCGAATTTTCAGGAGAATAGACAATGCAAAGCAGGTCTTGTGTGAATGAACCCTCGAAGGAGGAAGAAGCTGCATATCGGATTGGAAGTCTGGCGTACCGTGCGCTGCTTGAGGAGGTTTATACTCTTGTGAAGCCGGGTCTCGTAGATCCTTATTCCAATGGAGCCCATACCGATATGGACGTCGCTTCCTTTGAACGGAGTGCGAAAGCCCTGAAATCTTATTTTGTCACAATGGCTCTGGAGGGGGAGCGGCTGTGGGAGGCTCCCCCTGTGTTATTTGAAACTATTCGCAGAATCGGCATTCTGGCAGAACGGGCCATGTATCTGGCTACCGGAGGTGTTAATACACACAAGGGACTGATCTTTCATCTGGGTATTTTAAGCGGGGCTGCAGGAGCCTGCCACCGGTCCTTTGGAAGAGTCACCTTAAAACAACTGATGGATATGGAACAGGCCATGGTTAAGCATGTCCTGATGAATGAAGTCCGTAATATGGAGATCTTCGGCGCCAGGGGGGAAGCAATCAGCGGTTATTCCTCTGTATTTGAGATTTCGCTCCCGGTGATGACCATGGGTCTTTCTATTGGTCAGGAGTGGAATCGCATCAAACTGGAAACGCTGTTTCATCTTATGAGCCGGGTGGACGATTCCAATATTTTATCCAGACACAATCCAGAGGTTTTAAAGCAGGTGAAGGACATTGCAGCCGGTTTTTTAGATGCCGGAGGTGCTTACAGGAAGGATAGCATTGAACGGTTAAAAGAACTGGACCATTGGTTTGTGAAGAAGAATATCAGTGCAGGAGGAAGTGCAGATCTTCTTGCTGTCACCATATTTCTCACACAGTTAACAGAGGAGTTGGGAGGATTCTATGGAGTTCATGAGGCTGGAAGGCAGTCCCTTTCATGGGAAAGAACTGGAGCGTTTGAGGGAATTTCTTGCATGTAATCAACTGGATTACGATGAGGGAATTGAATATACCATATGTCTTCTGGATGAGAACTGCCACATTGTGGCAGCAGGCTCTGCTCATGAGAATGTACTAAAATGCATTGCTGTGGATCCGGAGGCCAGAGGCTTCGGACTGGCGGCAACCATTGTATCCGCACTGGTTCAGTATGAATTTGAAAAGGAAAGGTCCCATATACTCCTTTATACCAAGCCGGGAAATCAGGAAATGTTTGAAAATCTTGGATTTTACAGTGTCTTAAAAACAGGGGAAATCCTTTTTATGGAAAACCGGAAAGAGGGATTTGATCAGTTTATCCGCCGTTTAAAAGAGGAGACTCCAAATGAAGCACTGATGCCGGGACCGGTAATTGGATGTATAGTAGTAAACTGTAATCCATTTACCATCGGACACCGGTATCTGGTGGAGCAGGCAAAAAACTACTGTGATTATCTTCATGTGCTTGTCTTATCCGATGACAGAAGCCTGTTTAAAGCGGAGGAACGGTATCATCTGGTAAAAGAAGGCGTCAGGGACTTATCAGGAGTGATTGTTCACCGGTCATCCGATTTTGTTATCTCAGCTGCAACCTTTCCTACGTATTTTATGAAGGAGAAAGCACAGGCTCAAAAGGCCAACTGTCTGCTGGATCTGACTTTATTTGCACGCCGCATCGCTCCGGAACTGGGAATTACCAGACGTTTTGTGGGAACGGAGCCAAACTGTGCCATAACCAGTCAGTATAACGAAGAGATGAAACAAATTCTGCCCCAATATGAAATTGAGGTTATGGAATTTGAACGGAAAAAAAACAAAGGTACAGCAGTGAGTGCCTCCGCGGTTAGGATATGGTATGAAAAGGGCGACTTTAACCATATTAAAGATGTGGTGCCTGAATCTACACTGGAATATCTGATAAATAAAAAAAGTCAGAGGCCTAAGGGATAAAACGGTATCCAAGACCTCTGACAGTTACAATGTGGGCCGGCTTCTGCCGGTCCTCTTCGATTTTACTGCGGAGACGATTGATATAAACCATAATGGCATTGTCATCAACTGCTACGCTGTTGCCCCATACGTGTTCGTAGATCATCTCTTTTGTATAGACCTGACCGGGATGTTTTAAAAACAGCAGCATCAGACTGCTTTCTTTCGAAGAGAGTATGATCTCTTCCCCTTTGTTATAAAAACGCATGGTGGAAGTGTTGTAGGAAAAGGGACCGCATTCCAGAATATCGGAGCTTTCCAGAATCTGGTTTTTATAGCGTCTTATGAGAGCTTTTACCTTTGCACCCAGCACAAGAGGGCGGAATGGTTTCGTGATATAATCATCTGCGCCCAGAGACAGGCCATATAGGGAATCGTAGTCCTCGTTCCGTCCGCTGACGATCATAACAGGAGTCTGTATCCCCTGGCTTCGCAGCTTCTTAATGACTTCGAAGCCCTCCATATCACCTAACATAACGTCCATAAGGATCATATCATAGGTATGATTTTTTATATAGTTAAGAGCAGCAAGACCGCTGTCTGCCACAGTAGTTTCCAAATCATTGCTGCGCATGACTTTTTCCAGCAGCTTTAAAACGGCTGGATCATCATCTACGATTAATACTTTATCAGACATAGTTTCCCCCAAATGAAAATAATGTAGAATTCTATCGAAATTTGTTATAATTTATTATAATATTAATATTAGAACAAGTCAATGAGGAAGAGACAAACGAGGAGCAGAATCATGAATAAAATAAATGGAAAGAGAAATTATACCGGAATATTTATCTGCTGTGCCATGGCGGCGGTTCTGATTATTTTCTGCTTTCTTGTTTTTGGAATCTGGAAAGAATATAAGGATGCGATTATAAACAATCAGAAAAAGCAGATGCTTTTGACGACCCAGAGTATGGGCGAGAATCTAAAGGTCTTTATTGAAGGATACCAGGCAGATTTAAATACGATTTATGATATTGTGGAGGAAAACTATAAAAAGACCGGAATAAGAGACTGGAGTATCATCAGGGAATATGTATCCAATCATAAACGCTTTGTTTATGATGTAATTGTGGAGGATACAAAAGGAAATTTAATAAAGAGCATCAGAGGATTCGGTGTGGAGAAGACCTACTCCGTAACTGCGATTAATCAGTCTGAGCAGTTTCTTCAGTGCAAGCTTGAGAATGGAGAGCTTTATCTGGTATTAAAGAGAGAATTGCCTGACATTGGTTCAATCTCTATTATAATTAATGAAAGAGACTATTATAAGTCATTGGTCTCCAACATACGTCTTGGAACCAACGGATATGTTGTTATTAAGGACTCCTCCGGTATAATTCTTGCCCACCCACAGGAGAAGCAGTGGGGAATCAATGTCATTTCCGGCAGGAAAGAGATGTTTCCTAACGTGGATTTAACCAGCTTAGAGCAGATGATAGATAAGCAGAACCGTGGAGAAGAAGGGGTTTCTGAGTATTATTCCTATTGGTGGGTGGATCCGGGGGTACCGGAAGTTAAAAAAATCTGCTCTTATTCTCCGGCACAGATCGGGGATGGTTTTTTGATCGTGAGTGCAGTAATCGATTATAATGATATCTATATTCCGGTGGCAACAGGATTCTTTAAGCTTGGACTTGTCTTTTTCTGTGCAATGGCAATTGTTCTTGGTCTTGTGATTTATATCGGGGACTTACGGGTTCAAAAGCGAAAGGATACGGAGGAAATTGCATATCTTCTGGAACTGAATAAGATCCTGGAAGAAATTCATCAAAGTGAGGAAACCATTGCCCACCAGCAGAGACTTCAGATCATGGGAACCATGACAGGGGGAATTGCCCATGAATTTAACAACCTGCTGACTCCCATTATGGGGTATGCAGAACTTCTGATGCTGGATCTGCCAGAGCGGTCCGAGGATTATGAGAATGCCTCGGAGATCTATGAAGCTTCCGCAAAAGCAAAGGAAATCATTCAGCAGATCTCATCTTTAAGCCGAAAGAACATGGAAACAGCGTTTAAAAATCTCAGCGGAGAAAAGGTGTTAAAACGGTCTATCAAGATGGTGAGTTCTGTCTGTCCACCCAATATACATTTAAAGGATATGATCACACTTCATGGAGAGAGCTTTCTGGGCAATGAAACACAGATGAATCAGGTTATATTAAATATCTGCGTCAATGCCATTCAAGCCATCGGACACAGAGAGGGAACCATTTCCATATTCTGCCAGATAGTAGACAGGGAAGACCTGGCACAGTATAAGCTTTCCACGCTTCCGGAGGGCTGGAAGCATTATATCAGGATTGATGTTGAAGATGATGGGGAGGGGATGAGCAAGGAAGTGGTGAAGCAGATCTTTGATCCATTTTTCACCACCAAGAAAAACGGCAAAGGAACAGGACTGGGACTTTCCCTGGTGGAGCAGATCGTTCATTCCCATAAAGGATATGTGTTTGCAGAAAGCATTCTGGGCAAGGGAAGCATCTTTCATCTGTATCTTCCGGTTAATGAGCAGAAGGAGCGGGAAGAACCGATTCAGCTGGGGGTAAATGGACCTGTTCTTAGAATAATGATCGTAGATGATAATCCTAAAGTCCTGCGGCTTTTGGAAAAAAACTTCAGTAAACTGAATGTTCCTCTTATTTCCTGTATGGATTTTGAAGAAGCCAGAAGAGTCTTAAAAGAACAGGAAGTGGATGCTGTTGTAACGGAACAATATGTCAGGGGAAAAAGCGGAGTGGATTTCTGTATGTCCTTACAGGGACCATATCCGGGAGTTGTCCGCATTCTTATGACCGACCGGGTGACAAAGGAGCTGGTAGAGGCAAAGAAACGGAGAATGATAGATGAATACATTGATAAACCGGTTTCAGATTCCGCTATATTAAAGGCTGTCAGAAATTTAAAAGATTTATTCTAAAGAAAAAGTGTCAAATCTTAACAAATTTTAATTTTTCTCTTAAAGAAATGAAAGGGAGAGGATGTGAGGCTGTAAGGTTGGACTTTTATACTCTTCTCATAAACAAAATATGAGGAGGAAGAAAACATGAATGAGACAATGCTTGCATTATTAGGATTTGCAACCATTATCATGATCATTGTTTTACTGCTGAGAAATGTTACTGTTCCGGCTCTTGCATTTATCGGAGTATCCAGTATCAGTGCGCTGATTCTGGTTTTAACAGGAACCTTTACAGTCAAAGAAATTGGGGATTTTATTAAGGCGGGAGTTGCTGATGTGCATTCCACTGCTGCACTGTTTATATTTTCCGTGTTGTTTTTCGGAATTATGACAGATGCAGGCATGTTTGACTGTATCATCAATGCTTTAATGAAAAAAGTGGGGCATAATGTAATTGGTGTTACAGTTATGACCTGTATCATTGCGATGATCGGTCACCTGGACGGAGGCGGAGCTTCTACATTCCTGATCACTGTACCGGCTATGCTGCCGATTTATAAGAAGTTGAAAATGCGCCCAACTACGCTGCTTTTAATCTGCGTTACATCAATGGGTGTTATGAATTTACTTCCATGGGGCGGACCTACCATGCGTTCTGCTTCCGTTTTGGGAATTGATGCCAATGTGCTTTGGATGAGACTTCTTCCAATGCAGGCAGTTGGTATTGTTGTTGCATTATTTACCGCATTCTTCTGGGGAGTTATGGAGAAGAAACGCGGAGCTGGAATTGACAGCACTCTGGTAATGGAAGACACAGATGTTCTGGAAGAAAGCGCTTCTACCAGTGATCTTGGAAATCTTGCAAGACCGAAGCTTTTATTATTTAATATTGCTCTGACACTGCTTGTGATTGTATGCCTTGTATTTTTAAAGGTTCCATCCTACCTGACTTTCATGGTGGGCTGTGTAATTGCTCTTTTAGTTAACTATCCCGGAGCAAAGCTGCAGAATAAGATTATTAAATCCCATTCAGGTCCTGCTCTTATGATGGCTTCCACCATTCTTGCAGCCGGTGTATTCTTAGGCGTGCTGGAGCAGAGTGAAATTATGAATCATATGGCGAATATTCTGGCTTCTTTTATTCCACAGTCTATGGGCCATTTCTTACCTTTAATAATCGGCGTTTTATCCGTGCCGCTGACACTTTTGTTCTGTACGGATTCTTATTTCTACGGACTCCTTCCGGTTCTGATCAGTGTAGGAAACAACTTCGGAGTGGATCCGGTTCATACCGCAATTGCTATGGTGGTATGCCGAAACTGTGCAACCTTTATAAGCCCTGTGGTTCCGGCTACGTTCCTTGGAATCGGCCTTGCTGGTGTTGAGATTAAGGATCACATAAAGAATTCCTTCTTCTGGATCTGGGGCGTCAGCCTTGTATGTCTGGTTGCCGGTATTATACTTGGTGTCATATCATTTTAAATATATCCTAAGAATAACGGGGCTGCCAGAATGGCGGCCCCGTAGTCTTTCTTTTATTAGAAAAACTGCGTTCTGTTATCATGCCAGCTTTCGGTATGATAACAGAACGCAGTTTTTTATGATAATCCGACAGGATCCAGCCTGCCGCAGGAAGTATCCATAACAAAGCCTTTTATAGTAATACCGGAAGGCATCAGCGGATGTTCTTTTAGTAAGGTGACAGAGCGTTTGACCGATGCCTTGGAGTTTTCAAATCCCTGAAACAGGTGGTCAAAATTAAATCCCATTTCTTTTTGGTTCTGTATGGTTTCTCTTGTAATACCACGCTGTATCAAATGGTTGATAATGGTTTCGGAGCTGATGGATGCCGCTCCGCATTCCGTATGACCAATTACCATGACCTCTTCTACACCAAATTCCAGTATGGCAATCAGCAGGCTGCGTATGGTACTGTCACATGGGTCTAAAATCAGACCGCCTGCATTTTTAATTAATTTCACATCTCCGTTGTGGATACCGAGAGCAGCAGGAAGAAGTTCAACCAGCCGGGTGTCCATGCAGGTCAGTATGGCAAGCCTTTTACGGGGATATTTGTTGAAATGAAAGCGTTTATAGAAACCGCTGTTCACAAAGCTGTCATTGTATTGTAAAATTTCATCAATCATAATCTGCCTCCTTTTATATGGTGTTAGATACATGATAATGGTTTTATCTTAACTCAGGCTTACCGCTCTCCTTAAAGATTATTTAGATTGACAGGTGGAATTGTGTTGAAATGATAGAAAATGTCGAAAAATGTAAGCACTTAACTAATCGTGTCGGAAGAAAAATATTAATAAAAATATTGGCAATTATTTAGATTAAATATACAAATAAATAATAAAATTAAAGAGATTAATGTAAAAAACTATCAAAAAATTAACGATATATTGTACTTCATTAACAAAAAATATTTTACTACTTGCTTATTTTGTAAGCTAGTTGTAAAATCCATCTGTAAGTGCTTACACAATTATACATGTATATGGTGTTTTGGAGACACCCAAAACGTCATGGTTTTAACAATTTCTTTGTTATCGGAACGGATAGAATGTATTATGCCAGCCATAAAGGACATGTTGCAGTAGGAGGCTAAACAGGAACAGGGGTCGGAAATATGCTGTTACTGTTTAGGAACGAACCTGCAAAGGTTAGAGGCATACATGATGTGCTGATTAGGCATGGACGAAGAATGCCATTGAAATTGTGAAAACAGTACCAATGATAAAGATGATGCAAATCAATGCCCGCTTGGACGGAGGACGTAGTCGGGTTTGTCAGAGCATCATAAATAACAATACGTGGAACAGAATGGAATGCATTAAAAAAGCTAATCGCTAAAGTTAGGGCTGGCTGTTTGCAGAACTAAACCTGTAATGAAAATAATGGAACTATTCTGTGAAATCGGGGGACTTTCACTGGGTACCTGTTATATTCGAGGTTTATGTTGTTGAAATGACCGGAAACAAGACGCCCTGAATTTTGTTTAATACTTTCCTGGCTGTAGAGACGTATAAAAAAATAAAAAGATCGTGCTGCAAGAGTGGGGATTTTACCTTTTTGCAGCACGCTCTTTTTTCGAAAATAACAGTTGCCTCTCAACTCGAACATGCTTTCGCCTTTTTGTTAAATTTAACATAATGCATAACCTATGTCAATATGGTCATGTGTATATTCATGCCACGTTAAGCCTATTATTTGATATTGTAAATAGCAATTTAGGGTATCGGCTGTATCTGCCCATAATAAAAAGATCATTTTTTTACTTACGAAAGATCTTTTTTATATTCCAAATCTTTTTAAATCAAACAATATATGATAACTTATTGTCAAAGTTTTATGCTTTAACAAACTGTTATTAACAGCGAAAAAGTGAGGAGAATGATATGAAAAAAGGAATATTTATAGGTATCGCCGCAATGGCAGCAGCGGCAGCAGCCGTAATTGTATTATCTGGTCCGCTTTATACCAGTTTAGACAAATCGGGGAAAAAGAATGTACAAGAAGCGGCGGTTGAAGGTATACCAGAGAGTGAAGTGAAAGCAGATGAAAAGCAGGCTGACATTGTTATAATCGGAGCAGGTGGAGCCGGAATGACAGCAGCTGTTGAAGCGTCTCAAAAAGGAGCCGCCAATCTGATTGTATTAGAAAAAATGCCGATTACAGGTGGAAATACCGTCCGTGCCACAGGTGGTTTAAATGCAGCTGAAACACCATATCAGAAGACCGATGGAATTGAGGATTCCATTGAACTGTTTGTGGAAGACACCATGAAGGGCGGCAAAAATTTAAATGATCCAAAGCTTGTCCAGGTGCTGGCGGAGCAGTCTGCAGATGCAGTAACGTGGGTCAATGAAAACGGCGGAGACTTATCTGTAGTAGGGCAGTTCGGCGGAGCAAGTGTTAAGAGAATCCATCGCCCCTCCGATACTTCTGCAGTAGGTCCCATGCTGGTAAATGCTCTGAATGCTAAACTGAAGGAACTGGATGTACCTGTATTTTTAGAGACAGAAGCAGTACAAATCTTACTAGATGAAGAGGGCACTGTGCAGGGCGTACAGGCAGTAACAAAGGGCGGTGAGCCTTATACGATCTCCTGCAAGGCCGTGATTTTAGCCACAGGAGGATTTGGAGCCAATACTGAGATGGTGGTAAAATACAAAAAAGATTTAGACGGTTTTTGCACTACCAATCACTCCGGTGCAACCGGTGATGGAATTGTTATGGCTGAAGAACTGAAGGCAGGACTTGTAGATATTGACCAGATCCAGACCCACCCAACCGTTAATCCGGATACAACTACCATGTATACAGAAGGCGTCCGCGGAAACGGAGCAATTTTAGTCAACCGGTCCGGTAAACGTTTTATTAACGAACTGGAAACAAGAGATGTGGTATCAGAGGCTATCTTAAACCAGGAGGGAAAAACCTGTTACTTAGTATTTGACCAGTCCGTAAGAGAAAGCTTATCTGCCATTGAAAAGTATATCGGTCAGGGCATTATTACCCAGGCTGATACACTGGAGGAACTGGCAGAAGCCATCGGTGTTGATAAAGATCAGCTGAAGGCAACTCTGGAACAGTATGCAAAATACCAGGCAGAGGGCAATGATACAGAATTTGGCAGAGAAAGCCTGGAAGTTCCCCTAAGTATGCCACCTTACTATGCGGGACTTTGCGCTCCAGCCGTTCATCATACCATGGGCGGAGTGAAAATTGATCCATCCACCCAGGTGTTAAAAGAGGATGGCAGTGTAATACCGGGACTGTTTGCAGCCGGAGAGGTAGTTGGTGGAGTTCATGGAGCAAACCGTCTGGGAGGAAACGCTGTGACAGATATTGTGGTTTTCGGAAGACTGGCGGGAAGTGCGGCTTATGACTATGTTGCTGCAAACGGCGGTTTCACTGAAAAAACCATGAAGACCGCAGAAGAAGGAGAAGCTGCAAAGCCGGAAGTTAAGGGTAACTATAAGGACGGAACCTATACCGGGACCGGGAAAGGAAATAATGGAGACATTACCGTTGAGGTAGTGGTGAAAGACGGAAGTGTAACGGGAATAAAATTGACAGACCATCATGAAACTCCTGGAATCTATGAAGCGGCAGAAAAGGCGGTTACTGCAGCCATAATTAAGACTCAAAGTGTTTTTGTTGATGGGGTGTCCGGTGCCACAAACTCTTCCAAAGGAATCAAGGAAGCGGTTGCAGCTGCCCTTGAAAAAGCAAAATAACTGACCTGTTAAAAATTGTATTTGAACAATTGATAATTCAACGTTATAATAGAAAAAATACAATTGACAAAAGCTTGATGGCAGATAGGGAAAGGAATCAGGATGAAAACAGTCAGAGTGAGAGATGTGGTCATTGGAGAAGGCGTGCCCAAAGTATGTGTACCCATTGTTGAAAAAAAACTGGAAGATGTGGTTTTGGCTGCAGGTAACTTAAAAGCAAGCGGAGCCGATGTGGCAGAATGGCGGATTGACTGGTTTGATGATGGGTATGAAACTGATAAAGTTGTGGAAGCGGCACGCCGTATCAGGGAAGTGCTAAAGGAGGTACCTCTTCTTGCGACTTTCCGGACTGCAGGCGAAGGGGGAGTAAAGGAGATCAATGTGCAGCAGTATATTGATTTATATCTTGCTCTTATCCACTCTGGCTATGTGGACCTGATTGATGTGGAATTATTTTTTGATGAAGAAGCTGCAAAGTACCTTGTAGCAGAAGCCCATAAGGAAGGCGTATGTGTGATTGCATCTAACCATGATTTTGAAAACACGCCTGAGAAAGCGGAGATGTTTCGCCGTGTAGAGAAGATGATTGAGCTGGGAGCAGACATACCTAAAATAGCAGTGATGCCGCGGAAAATGGAAGATGTTATGGTCTTATTAATAGCTACCTATGAGATGTCCCACAATCTGGCAGACCGCCCCATTATTACTATGTCCATGTCAAAGGAGGGGGTAATCAGCCGGTTTTCCGGTGAATTCTTCGGTTCTGCACTCACCTTTGCATCGATTGGAAAAGAATCGGCGCCCGGACAGATTGAAGCTGGTAATTTAAAAAAGATGCTCACTCAGATACACGAAATTATTTCATAAATGACTCCTTAATTGCTTTGATAAAAAAGGATCTTGACAAATAAAAAGAAACCACATATACTAAAAAATAACTTCATATACAAGGAAAAGCATTGATAAGAACAAGTAACAGTACGGGGACCAGACAGAGAGCAGCCGGTTGATGAGAGGCGCATGGAAAGCGGACTGCGAATACATCTTTGAGCTTCGCTCCCAAAGGTGATATAACCCGGTAGGCGGCGACGGATTCCTGCACCCGTTATTGTGCTAGAGTATCAGATCAGTACTCGAAGAGATAAGCAGTGTGAGCTGTTTATAAAAAAAAGGTGGTAACGCGAGATTTTAACCTCGTCCTTTTAACAAGGACGGGGTTTATTTTATGTAAAGGAGAATTGGAATGACAATTTACGAAGAACTGAAAGCCAGAGGGCTGATTGCCCAGGTGACCAATGAAGAAGAGATCAGCAAAATGGTCAATGAAGGAAAGGCCATATTCTATATTGGATTTGACCCTACAGCAGACAGTCTCCATGTGGGACATTTTATGGCGCTGTGTTTAATGAAACGTCTGCAGGAGGCAGGTAATAAACCCATCGCCTTAATCGGCGGAGGAACCGGTATGGTAGGCGATCCTTCCGGAAGAAGCGATATGCGTCAAATGATGACGGAAGAAACAATAGCCCATAACTGTGACTGTTTTAAAAAGCAGATGAGCCGTTTTATTGACTTCTCTGAAGGAAAAGCCATGATGGTAAACAATGCGGACTGGCTGATGGGCTTAAATTATGTTGATTTTCTCCGGGAAATCGGTCCTCATTTCTCTGTAAACCGTATGCTAACTGCAGAGTGCTACAAACAGCGTATGGAAAAAGGGTTAAGCTTCCTGGAATTTAACTACATGATTATGCAGAGCTATGATTTCTACGAGCTGTTTCAGCGCTATGGATGCAATATGCAGTTTGGCGGAGATGACCAGTGGAGCAATATGCTTGGGGGAACCGAGCTGATCCGCAGAAAGCTGGGTAAGGATGCTCATGCCATGACCATCACACTGCTTTTAAACTCTGAAGGCAAAAAGATGGGAAAGACCCAGTCAGGTGCTGTGTGGCTTGATCCGGAAAAAACTTCTCCTTTTGATTTCTTCCAGTACTGGAGGAACATTGCAGATGCGGATGTATTAAAGTGTCTTCGTATGCTTACCTTCCTCCCGTTAAGCCGGATTGATGAGATGGACAGCTGGGAAGGCAGCCAGTTAAACGAGGCAAAGGAGATACTGGCTTACGAACTGACCAAGCTGGTGCATGGAGAAGAAGAAGCAGAAAAAGCCAAAAAGAGTGCAAGAGAACTCTTTTCAGGCGGCAATGCAGAAAATATGCCGGTTTGTGAGCTGAGCGAAGCTGACTTTACCGACGGAAGTGTTGATATTTTAACCATTCTCCAGAAATCAGGACTTGCACCATCCCGTTCAGAAGCAAGACGGAATGTGGAACAGGGCGGAGTTACGGTAGATGGTGATGCTGTGAATGATGTAAAAACTTCCTTTACCAGGGAACATCTGGCTGACGGCGCCGTAGTTCGCCGGGGGAAGAAGAAGTTTGTAAAGGTTATTGCAATATAAAAATGTTATGCTCACTATTAATATAGATCAAAAGATGGACGCTTATTGCAGCCATCTTTTGGTCTTTTTATTTATGTGATTAAAGATTTCTTAGCATCAGAATTTGTTGAATGGTTCAAAAGTTTCATTTTATACGATATATATTGGCCTATTATTGGAAAATAGTATCTGTTATTACAGGAACGATTGATTATGACCTGCTCCACGCTTATTATGATTTTTATAGGAAGAATATTAAGAGCGATGAACAATAATTATCATATTAAAAAAGGAAAATCATGTGTTGGAGTTTAAATTTATTCATTAGTATAATGAAACCATACGAATATGGAGGTGATTAAGTGATGAATAATCTTGAACAAATTGTCATGGAGCTGGTTGTGAATGGGGGGAATGCCAGAAGTATGGCAATGAAGGCGATTACTGCTGCACAGAGTAAGAACTATGAACTTGCTGCAGAGAATATCCAGCAATGCAACTTAGCGCTAAACAGAGCTCATGAGTTCCAGACCGGGATACTTCAGGAAGAGGCAGGAGAAAGCGGACAGACACCCATTAGCTTAATTATGGTTCACGGCCAGGATCATTTAATGAATGCAATTACAATACGAGACCTGGCAATTCAAATGATTGAAATGTATAAAGTAATCTACAAAGAAAAGGAGGAACAATTATGATTTATATTACGCTTGTATGCAATATGGGGATGTCAACCAGTATGTTAATGAACAAAATGCGTAAAAGCGCAGAAGAGCGTTCTTTGGGGGTGGATATTGTGGCTATGGCAGACAGTAATCTTCCAAGCTCTGACCGCCACACGGATATTCTTCTTTTAGGTCCCCAGTTATCTTTCATGCTGGAAGGATTCAAAGAAAGGTACAAAGATAAGATTCCTTATATTACAGTTGTTAATCAAATGGATTATGGAATGATGAATGGAGAAAAGGTTTTGGATGATGCTCTTGCTATGATGAATTAAACCATGATAGGAGGCGTTCAGAGTGAGAAAGGGAGGAGCCTATGAATCGTGAGCTTATTGAAATTCTGAGTCTGCTAAATGAGAAAACATACAAGACTGCGGCTCAGTTGGCCGATTCCGTTTTAGCGCATGAAAAAACTGTACGTACTCGATTGAAAGAACTTAATAAAATTTTAAATTCCAATGGAGCTTCCATTGTATCAAAACAGAAATGTGGTTATCGTTTATTAATTCACGATTCAAAGTTATATACATCATTTTATTCTGCCATAGGTACAAGCAGAAATCAGATGCTTCCATCAAATTCTGAGGAACGTGTCAATTACATGCTGGAATATCTGTTGAATCATTCCAACTATGTAAAGCTGGAAGATTTTGTTGAAAATTTATATGTGTCCCGTAATACAATAACCGCTGACATCAAGAAAGTAGAGTATATTTTTAACTTTTATCATATTGATCTTGTCAGAAGACCGAATTATGGGGTTAAGGCGGTTGGGAGTGAATTTGACAAACGTATATGCATGGCGAATCATTTTTTAAAAGCAAATCTGTCTTTTAAAAATGATAAAAAGAAACATGAAGAGCAGCAGGCAGTATCAAGGATTTTGCAGAGCGTACTTTGTAAGAATTCAATTCGTATTTCAGAAATTGCTTTTCAGGCATTGACAATGTGCCTGTATTTTGGAGTTAAGCGAATCCAGATGGGTATTCGGATTGAAGAGGATGGGATCGGAAATAAGGCCGTTGGTGTAAACGGTAAGGTGGATATTGATGAAAAGATAATGGAAGTAGCGGTTCTTGTGGCAGTTGAAGCTGAAGCCCAATTTTCTGTTTCTTTATCAAAGGAAGAGGTCCGGTACATCGCAATACTTCTGGCTGGAACGGCTTTATCTGATATAGACCTGCCCATTAACAAAAACCTGGAAATCACTCATTTCATTGACGATTTATCAATGCGGATGATATTGCGTGTTCGCGAAGGTTTTCAGTTGGATTTTTTAGAGAATTTTGACTTGCGTATGAGTCTGAACAAGCACATGGTTCCTTTCAATATTCGTATGCTCTATGGAATTCCACTGAAGAATCCAATATTAGAAAATGTAAAAAAAGAATACCCGTTTGCATATAATCTGGCAGCCCATGCATGTACTGTTTTAAATGAGCATTACGGCGTGAGTGTACCAGAAGAAGAGATTGGATATTTTGCTCTTTTATTTCAATTTGCTCTTGAGAAGCAGGAGAGGAGGATACAGAGAAAGAATATTCTGATTGTATGTTCATCGGGGAGGGGAAGTTCACAATTATTTATCCACAGGTATCGACAGATGTTTGGAAAATATGTGGATCAGATTCGGGAATGTACGGTATTGGAAGTAGCAGCATATGATTATTCAGATATTGATTATTTGTTCACTACGGTACCGCTGGATGTGCCAGTACCGGTGCCAGTTTTTGCAGTGAGCCTGTTTTGGGACAGGGAAGATTTTGCCACTGTTCATAAATTATTTGAACAGGACATTAATAAGGTAATTAATCAATTTTTTGTTCCTGAACATTTTTACAATAAGATTGATTTACAAAGCAGAGAGGAAGTAATACGTTTCCTGTGTGACGCTGCCAATCAGCATTATGCATTACCGGAAGATTTCTACGAATCAGTTATGAAGCGCGAATTTCTAGGACAGACGGATTTTGGCAATCTCGCTGCCATCCCTCATCCATTTACCATTATGACAGATAATAGCTTCGTCATAGTTGGGATATTAAAAGAACCGATTCAGTGGGGACACAATGAGGTACAGATCGTATTTTTAGTATCTATCTCCAAAGCAGGTGATAAGAATATCGAAGACTTTTATCAGTTGATAACAAACCTTTTATTCAATACGAAAAAGATGAATCAGTTAATAGAAGATCCAAACTTCGAAAACCTGGTAAAATTGCTGAATGATTCTATAGAATAAATGTACCGTAATAAGTGTTTTAAGTTACTATTGTTTTTATAAGAGAAAGTTTTTATGAGGTGGGAAAATGGATAAGTTAACAAACTGGGTGCAACAGGTGTTAGTCAGGAAAATGAATAAAATTACTAACTCCCGATATTTTCAGGCAATAAAATATGGATTTTTAGCAATTATGCCTCTTACTATTATAGGATCTATTTTTATGCTCATTACAGATTTCCCGATTCCTGGCTATACAGAATGGATGTCCGGAATCTTCGGTGAGAATTGGATGGATTATATCTCCCCGGCATATCGGGCTACATTCAATATTATGGGACTGGTATTTTCGGGTACCATGTCTTATAAACTGGCGGAACGGTATGAGATGGATAAACTGACCTCTCTGGTATTAGGAATTGTTGCTTATGTTGTGGTGATTCCCAAAACTGTAGTTTCTGATTCGGGAGAAATTATCACCAGAGTGATGTCATTTGAATGGACAGGAACAAAAGGCGTTATTGCTGCATTAATAATGTCAATTATTTCAGTGGAAATCACCAGATTTTGTGTCCGAAAAAATATTATAATTAAAATGCCAGATAGTGTTCCGCCTATGATAAGTAATGCTTTTAGCGCATTAATTCCCGGGTTTCTGATTGTATTGACTTCTTTAATTTTTAATGGAATCGGAGTCAGAATATCAGGTTCATTTCCGCAGCTGCTTTATTCTATTATTCAGGTTCCGTTACAGGGAATTATTGGTTCACCAATAGCGATAATTATTGTAGCCGGATTAAATGGTCTCGCCTGGTGGTTTGGTATTCATCCTACTGTTGTTAACTCCATGCTTTATCCGATCCTGTATGCGAATGCAGATGCGAACCAGGCATTGGCAGAAGCTGGTAATTTATCTATACAGACAGGTCATATTGGAACAGTGCAGATGTTAGATCAGATGGGTACCATCGGGGGTGCTGGTTTAACCATAGGATTTGTGCTGAGTATGATTCTGGTAAGGCGTTCTTCCCGAATGAAGGCAATGCTAAATGTATCTCTGATTCCATCTTTTTTTAATATTAATGAGCCCATTATTTTTGGAGTCCCCGTAATTTTCAATCCATTGTTTTTAATACCCATAACGCTGGCTCCGATTGTTTCAGTAATTATTGCTTACATATCAATTGCAATTGGATTCATGCCGATGTTTGCTGCCAGACAGGCCCCATGGGCAATGCCGATTATCTTTTCAGGAATTGCTGTTTCCGGCTGGCAGTGTGCAGTGACTCAGGTTGTTGCAGTTTTAGCATCTACGATTATTTACTATCCATTTGTTAAAGTGTTGGATCAGCAGTATTGCAAAGAAGAGAATAAAGAGAATATTAGTGCCTAGTCATACTATTGGGAATTGGAGTGTGCGAATGATGTTGAAGAAAAAATATGATTTTGACCAGGTTATTAATCGTAAAAATACTAACAGCTTAAAATATGACTTTGTTCTTGAAAGAGGAAAACCAGAGGATATTCTTCCTATGTGGATAGCTGATATGGATTTTATGATACCAGATGAAATCGTGGATGCCCTTCATGAACGTGTGAATCAGGGGATATTCGGTTATACCGAGACAAAAGACAGATATTTTGAGGCAGTCCGTTATTGGCTGAAAAAAAGGCACGGCTGGATTGTGGAAAAAGATTGGCTGGTTAAGAGTCCTGGAGTTGTATTTGCTCTTGCAATGGGAGTAAGAGCTTTTACCGAACCTGGAGACGGCGTATTGATTCAGCAGCCAGTTTACCAGGTCTTCGACAAAGTCGTAAGGGAGAATGACAGAGTTGTTATTGACAATACCCTTGTTCTTTTAGAAGACGGGAAATACCATATGGATCTTGAAGATTTTGAAAGAAAAGCAGTACAGCATCATGTTAAATTATTTTTATTATGCAATCCTCATAATCCGGGTGGAATCGTGTGGAGCCATGAGGAACTCGAAAAGCTGGGCGATATCTGCATCAGGAGAGACATCATCATAATCAGTGATGAAATACATGAGGATTTTGTATACAATGGGAAACATCAGGTGTTTGCAAATTTAAATGATGGATTGAAAGAAAGAACAGTGACATGTACAGCCCCAAGCAAGACTTTTAATCTTGCAGGATTGCAGACATCTAACATTTTTATTCCAAATTCCAGTCTTAGAGAAAAGTTCTGCAAGCAGATGAGAGCAGTAGGATATGACCATCTTAATACCCTGGGGCTTGTTGCATGTGAAGCAGGGTACCGTTATGGGGAAGACTGGCTGGAACAGCTATTGGAATATTTAAAAGGGAACATTTCATATGTAAGGGAGTATCTGGAGAAAAAAATCAGCAGGATCAAATTGATTGAACCGGATGCAACCTACCTCCTGTGGCTGGATTTCAGGGAATTGGGCATATCCGAAGAAGAGCGTATAGATCTGCTTGAGAATAAGGCAGGTATCTGGCTGAACAGCGGTCTCAAGTTTGGTAAATCAGCAGAAGGATTTGAACGAATCAACATAGCCTGCCCCCGTTCAGTTCTTAAGGAGGCTTTAAGTAGACTGGAGCGGGCTGTAAATACATTGTAATATATGAGACACCAGGGTTTGAATTACATTTTAATTCAAACCCTGGTGTCTCTTCATGAAAAATTCTCTCCTTTTATTTATGGCCATATCGTTGCTTTTTCCGGCTGCTTTATGGAAAGAGCAAAACGAAGTTTTTCCTCATCGGAAGTAAGTCCTAAAAGATACAGGTATTCTTTATTCAGCTTTTCATAGATATGAAGGATGGGCCTGCAGCGGATGGCAGTTGTATCAAGGATGCGCTCCAGATTTGTCACTGCGATTCTCACAATCTCCGGGTCCACAAGCTCATCATTTTTCATGCCTTCCAGTATCGTCTTTATCTTTTCCGATGGATAAGTATCCTTATAGCTTCTTGTCCCGGTAAGTGCACTAATGATATCTGCAATGGCTACCAGGCGCTCCTCTTTTGATAAGTCCCTTGCAGACAGACCCTTTGGATAACCGGTTCCATTCAGCTTTTCGTGATGGCGCAGAGCAATCCGTGCAACCGCATCATCAATGCTCCCGCCAAAAATCTCTTCCGTGTAATCAACATGAGTTCTCATGATATTCATTGCCTGGCGGCTTAGCTTTCCCGGATACTCTAGTATCTCCACAGGAACTGCGATTTTTCCCAGGTCATGAAGCAGAGCACCGCAGAGAATCACATTTAAACGATCTTCCGGGTAGGAAAGAAGTTTACCAAGCTCGTAGCTGATACTTGTTGTGGTAATAGTATGGGTGACTGTGTGGTGGCTTCTGAAATCAATGATAAAAACCAGCATTTTTAAATAATCAGTGATATCATCCCCGGAAAGTGGTATTCCGGTGAGAAAATCATTGAACTGACAGTCTGATTGCCATTCTTCTTCAATGGACTTTTTAAAAGAAAGTTTCTCTGCATGTTCTATGATATGAGGAGCATAGACGGTTCCCTGCTCCTTTTTTAAGTAAGAAATCGTAGCTTCCCACGAATATTTCTGCAGTGACATTAAGACATCAATCCTGTCTGCTATATGTATCAGCTGTCCTAAATCCTTCATTAATGGATCCAGCCCGCTCTCTTTTTCCAGAAAATCCCAGTTGGAATGGTGCAGGAGTACTGCAAATGCTAAATCCCTAAGGGGAGAGAAATAACGAATAAAAAGATATCCATAGAAAGAATGATCCCAGACATCTTTCGTTTCAAACTGAAGCATGCGGGAGATTTCTTCTGTCTTGTAAGCGCCAATATCATGAAGCTGTGCGACAAAACAGATGTTTCTCAGCTCCTGGCTGGTAAACTGCCCCGTCTCCTTCAGCATCCGGAATACAATGTAAGACACATGGGAACCGTGTTCTGTGAGCCGGGGATCTATATAATTGCAAAAACGTCGTATAATGTTAAGAATACTTTCGTTATTAATCGCTTTGGTATACTGCACCTGCATGCATGAGGTTCTCCTTTCGTACACAGTTCTGTAACATAGTTTACCATATCTGTTTACATATGGAAAGAAGAGAATAGCAGCTTTTTAGTGTAAAATTATAAACACAGCTCTGGAAAACGAGTTGAGAATAATGGAGAGCGGTTGTATAATAAAATCGTTGTGTTTGATGATGAGAGGTGCTTATGGAGGGAATAGCATGAAAAAAGAAACAACGGGTTACATTCAACTGATTGAAGAAAAATTAATTTACGATAATCCTCTTTCCAAACCGGAAGATGTGGAGAATTTCGTGCTGGAAGGGAAGGCATCGATAAGCTTTGAAGAGGGGAACATGCGTTTAGAAAATGGTCTGAATCAGGAACTGGGACAAAAGGCCAATTACGTTTTATGGTGTCCTGAGGAATTTCCGGAAAATATTAAGATTACCTGGGAATTTAAACCGGTTACTGACCAGGGGCTTTGCATTTTATTTTTTGCTGCTTCGGGACGGAACGGAGAAGACTTATTTGACTCATCTCTGGCAGAACGGACGGGGGAATATCCCCAGTATCACAGCGGTGATATCAATGCCTTTCATGTATCATATTTTCGCAGAAAGGAGCCGGATGAGAGAGCTTTTCATACCTGTAATTTAAGAAAAAGCTACGGATTCCATCTGGTTGCACAGGGGGCGGATCCTTTGCCTGGAGCAGTTGATGCCAATGGCTTTTACCGGATATCCATTCGGAAATATCATAACGAAATCCGTTTTTCAGTTAATGATCTTCAGGTATTTGAATTTGAAGACGATGGACATACATTTGGAGAGGTTTTAAAGGGAGGCAAAATCGGATTCCGCCAGCTGGCGCCTCTTACTGCGGATTACAGGAATTTAAAGGTGTATGAACTGATCTAGTTATCAACAATATTTAAAGGCATAAATTGATAACTACCGTTTTAAAGTGGAAAAAATCCGTCGTACTTGAGAAGGAGATCAGACAAGAAGTGGATAGAAAATGATTGTTTACAATTATCAGGGCCAGGGATATAATATGTCACAAATAGGGCGTGGGTGTATATCAGATAGTAACAGGAAGATAAAACGGAACAAAAGCTGCGTTAGTATAAGAATACGCAGCTTTTGCTCTCTTTTTTTATGCCTGTATGCATGATAGAAGAAAATCACAGATAAAATGAAAGGTAGGTAAAAGTATGTTAATGGATTTGGCGGGGAAATGGGAGGTATGGCTGGAAAATACAGAGGAAGAAATACCGGAAAGGGAACGGCCGAAAAGGAAGCCGGATGGATCGGTTATACTTCCGGGGATTCTGCAGGCCCAGGGATATGGTAACCAGGTTACGGTGGATACGCCGTGGGTCAGCGGGCTTCATGATCCCTTCTGGTATGAAAGGGAAGAATATTCGTACGGACAGGAGGGGGGCTTAAGTATTCCGTTTCTTTCGCAGCCTCCACGTCATTACTTAGGAAGAGCCTGGTATAAGAGAGAATTTACTGTCACAGAGGACACGCGAGATGAATTCTATCTCTTTGTTGAATTAACCAGATGGAGCTCTTTTGCATGGGTTGATGAAACGCCGCAGGGCGGGGACTGCTCGTTGTGTACAGCGCATCAGATCAGTCTGGGGAAGCTGAGTCCAGGAACCCATACATTGACGGTCTGTATCGATAACCGGTTCCAGTATCCGTACCGTCCCGATGGACATGAGGTATCGGATTCTCTGGGAGCAACATGGAATGGTATGGCCGGAGAAATCGTTATAATTTCCGCCGGTGAAGCAGAGCGGCGTCTGGAAGAAAAAAAACGATATGCAAAGGAACAACCGAGATTTCTGGAGGTGAAAGAAGGTTTGTTCTATGTGGATGGCAGGCCGGAATATTTTCGTGGAACCCATTTTGGGGGTGATTATCCTTTGACCGGATATCCGGAGACGAACCCGGACTGGTGGGAGAAATGTATGGAAATCATAAAGGAATGGGGATTTAATTTTATCAGGTGCCATTCGTACTGTCCTCCTGAGGCAGCATTTGCGGCAGCCGACCGTGCAGGAGTTTATATTCAGGCAGAATGTGGGATGTGGAATGTATTTGAGGAAGGGATCCCAATGCTTTCCGTGTTAAAAGATGAGACCAGGAGAATCTTAAGCCAGTTTGGTCATCACCCGTCTTTTGTGCTGTTATCTCCTGCCAATGAGCCTTCCGGAAAATGGTACGGTCCGCTGAAACGCTGGGTGAAAGAAACCCGGGAATACGACCGCAGTCTGGGGTATGAAGGGAGACGGCTTTATACGGCCCAGTCAGGCTGGTTTTACGATACACCACCCGAAGAGATAACAGGAACCGATTATATTTATTTTCACCGTTCCGCTTATGGACCGATTCTGGGAGGAAACATTCGTGGGTTTGAAGGCTGGCGCGGGAAGGATTACAGGGCTTCCTTAAAGGGGACAAGGCTTCCTGTCATTTGCCATGAGATGGGACAATGGTGTTCTTATCCGGATTTTTCAGTCATGGAGAAATTTACCGGATATTTAAAACCGGGTAATTATAATGTATTCCGGGAAAGTGCCAGAGCACACGGCGTGCTTCAAAAGTGCCGCGAATTTGCCTGGTGTTCCGGAAAAAATCAGGTGTTGATGTATAAGGAAGACATGGAAGCTAATTTTCGGACTCCTCATCTTTATGGATTTGAAATGCTGGACTTACATGATTATCTGGGACAGGGAACTGCCCTTGTAGGGGTGCTTGATCCATTCTGGGAAAGTAAGGGGTACATAAAGCCGGAAGAATTCCGGGAATTTTGTGGAGAAACCGTACTTCTGGCCAGAATGCCATCCTATGTTTATCAGACAGCAGACCAGGTTATTATTCCAGTTGAAGTGTGTCATTTTGGGAAAGAGCCCATAGAAAGCTGCGATGTCAAATGGAGCATTGAGACAGAAGAAAATGGCTTAAAAACTGTGATTTTTAAGGGAGTATGGAAGGATTGTTTTATCCCCGCGGCAAAGAATACGCAGATTGGGGAAATCGAACCTGATTTTACTGTAATAAAAGAAAATAAAAAGCTCACTCTGACTGTGGAGATGGGAAAGGTGAGAAATCACTGGGATTTTTTTGTGTATGAGAAAAGCAGTGATTGTTTTGATATGGAAAAAAGCAGTGAGGTTGTGTACACCAGAGACTGGCAGGAGGCGAAAAGAGAGCTGGAGCGGGGTAAACGGGTGGTTTATTCCCCCTATTTATCTGAGCTGGACTTCGACTGTCCTCCTCTTTCCATGAGACCAGTATTCTGGAACAGCCAGATGGGACCGGGCTGGACAAGAAGCCTTGGACTGGTGATACACAAAGATCATCCCCTGTTTCGGGATTTTCCAACAGAGGAATACGGAGGCTGGCAGTGGGAGGAGATTTTAGATCAGGCAAGAGGTTTTCTTCTTGATGAAATGCCAAAGGGACTGACTCCCATCGTTTCTGCAATTGATGATTGGAACAGGAATCTGCCGCTGGGACTGATTTTTGAAGGAAGAGCAAACGCAGGAAGGCTTCTTGTTATCTGCGCATGCCTGGAAGGGGAGTTTGAGAAACGGCCGGCAGCCTGGAGTTTAAAGAAGGCTCTTCTTACCTATGCAGCTTCAGAATCATTCTGTCCGGAAACAGAGCTTAGGCCGGAATGGATTGAGGACCACCTCTTTCCCAATAACAGAATGAGGCAGTTAAATGCCAGTTACAGGGCAGAGCCAGAGGCAGCTGTAATAAATTTAACAGCTCTGGAAGAAGAGAACCCAAACCATTCTGTGTGGATAGAAAAAGATAATTATCCGATTTCTGTGGAAATTTCTTTCAGTGAGAGGATTTTGGTATCAGGACTGATTGTTGTACCGGATCAAAAAGACCGAATGCATCAGGGCTGTATAAAAGACTACGTGGTTCATGTGCGGCAGGGAGAAAACTGGGAGGAAGCAGCCAGAGGGCATTTTGCATCATCCTTTTTGTCTCAGAAAGCCTGGTTTGATAAAGAATATGATACAGAATCGATAAAATTCACAGCCCTATCCGGTTACGCAATGGGGGAACGGCCGGTATGGGAAGAGAGGTCTGATGGCTGGCACTGTATAAAAAAACAGGGCATACCTGCCATACAGATAGCGGGATTACATATTATCTGCGATAAAAAGGTACAAGGAAATGACACGCTTTTCTGGAAACAGTTTCTAAAGAGCAAGACGAAAGAAATTGAGAATTAAGGAATGGGGAATATGCGGATTAAAAAAATTATTAGCTCATTAACCTATGAAAAGCAGATATTTGTAAAACTGCTGGGGCTGGTGACGATACCGCTCATTGTTATGGGGATTATATCGTGCAATATCTATATTAAGGGAGAAACTTCAAAAAAACAGATGGCTTTAAATTCTTATAGTGATGAGGTCTCGCGGGAATACGAAAATATTTTGTCCACTTTAAAAGAATACTATATTGAAGCAGTAAGCAAAGATGACATCCACTGGCTGGAACGTCAGGAAGAGCCTCCGTTTTCTAAATATAGTAATTTAAAACAGGCCCAGAGGATTTTAGAAGGCAATTACTTTATGAGAAGATATATTGCTGACTATGAATTCATTAATGTAAAGTATGGCTGGGTGTTTAATAATTATGGAATGTTTTCATTTGATAAAATGAAAAACAGGGAAGAGACAGAACATTTTTTAAAAGATCAGGAAAATATGCTGTTGTCTGTATACTGGCTGAACCGGTCCGGGGCTCTTAGCCCTATGAGCGGGAGTATGCGGATGACGAATACCGTGGATTCCTCCGGTCTTCGCCTTGTCATAAAAAAAGAACAGGGTATTGGCGGATTATCCTGGCTTCTTACCATTAAGATTGATAAAAATCAGCTGAATGAAATGGCTAAGTCCTATAAAATGATGGGGTATGACGTTTCAATGATCGGAAGCGGGCAAGTGCTGCTGGAAACCAATCCCACAATGACGAATGTGTATCGAAACAGCGGGAGAGAAGGTTCCGGAGTCTATAAGAGTGAAAATGGTGATAAATATCATATTAATGTACGGACCGATGAGATAAGCGGACTAAACTATCTGGTGGGGTATAATACAGCCAACGTAAAAAAGGATGCCTTCGTATTTATTTTCGCTTCTTTTGCTGTCTTGGCGGGTTTTGCTCTTATTCTGTTTTTCATTCAGCTGACTGCGGCTGCATTTGCTATGCCTCTTAGAAGGCTGGAAAAATATGTGGATGACCAGGATCGTCAGATTAAAAAACTGTTAGTCTCCAATTTAATTGAGGGGGAACTGAATGAAAAAAATATAGAAGAAGCATTAAAAAAATCGGAAATCATGCCCTTATATGCATACCGGATGATTGCCATGATCTGTAAAAGTGCTCCGTACGATGAGGAAAAAGGAAAGGAAAAATATACTGAAATTCTTTCTGCGCTGCCGAAGGCATTGGAGAATGATATTTTTATCGCTCCTGTATATTACCGGGATAAACTGATATTCATAACCGGGGCACAAAACGATATGGAGGTGGATGCCAAAACAGCTGTGCTTTATAAGGGGCTGAAGGATTATATAGCAGAATCTTATGGATTTGTCATTGCATCGGGAATCAGCCAGCCATTTCACAGACTTCATCATGTAAGGCGTGCATACAGTGAATGTGCAGAAGCGCTGTATAATAAATCAAATAAAGCAGACATGAATAATTCCTCTTTGGTCCTGTTTGATGATTATTTAATGAAGAGCCAGGTGGGAAATGTTTACGATATGATTATGGAAAATGAATTGATCCAGTCGATTACAAGCGGTAAGGAAGAAGAGGCAGCATGTCTGCTGAATGTAATCATTGACCGGATGGAAATTAAAAATGTGGTTGGGATCGAACGTAATTTTTATTTGACAAGGTTACTTACTGCGATGCTGAATATACCGTCATCTGCCAATATTTCGTTATCTGATGTATTTGACAGCGAACAATATAATATACTCAATTCCATCACTCAGATCTATGATAAGAAAAAAGTTATTTCAGCAGTGAATGATCAGATTATTAAGCCAATTATTTCCAGGCTGATCAAAAAAGGGCAGGAGGGAGAGGAGTCTTTAATTGTCCGGCAAGCAGTTGATCTGATTAAAGACAGCAAAGGAAATATAAGCCTCAATGATTGTGCAGAAAAGCTGTCCTATCATCCCAATTATTTAAGCAAGGTCATTAAGCGGGAATTAGGAATTACGTTTACTGATATGGCAACGGAGGAGAAACTGAAGCAGGCAAAATATATGCTTTTGACAACAGAATACTCCGTGGCCGAGATTTCTGAAAGGCTGACCTATAATAATGTACAAAACTTTATTCGCTTTTTTAAAAATAATGTGGGATTTACCCCCGCAGCATTTCGCAGGGAACACCGTAAGTGATGGAAGAAATTGATAATTTCCCTTTAACGGCCTCATAAAACCGTTTCATAATGCGGGATATGGGGCTTTTTTTCTGTTTTAAACCGGTTATAAAATGATTATTTACAAATGCCAGTTACAGGATATAAAATGTGCTCACACAGCGGCGCCGCAAACTACAAAAACCAGACATAATCACCAAAATCAGGTAGATTAATGAAAAGGGGAAATTGAAAAGGAGAGCATATGGAAAAGATGCAAAGTAATGCAAAGACCAGAGCGGGTACATGGAGGCATGAACTTTACGTACATAAGTGGCTGTATATTATGATTGTACCAGGTGTGATTTATATGCTGGTATTCCGGTATCTTCCCATGGGCGGACTAATTATGGCATTTCAGGATTTCAGCCCTTATAACGGCGATTCCATGATTGGTGCGTTTATTAAGAGTCCGTTTGTAGGATTGGATATATTTAAAAAGTTTTTTACAGGTCCGGATTTTTTTAAGGTTCTTAAAAATACTTTGTCTATTTCTTTTGCCAGTTTAATCTTTTATTTTCCAGCTCCGATTATACTGGCACTATTCTTAAACGAGATAAAGAATGTGGCTTTTAAGCGTGTAACGCAGACAATGGTGTATATTCCCCATTTTATTTCCATGGTAATTGTGGCAGCATTGACTGCTCAGCTTTTTAGTACGACAGATGGTCTGGTTTACCATGTACTGGTCCAGATGTTTGGAAGAGCCAATGCGCCGGATATCATGTCAAATCCCGGGCTGTTTGTCCACATGATTGTGGGGCAGAGTATGTGGAAGGAAACAGGATATGGCACCATTATTTTTCTTGCAGCACTTTCCGGCGTTGATGTCCAGCTTTATGAAGCAGCAGAGGTTGATGGTGCCAACCGATGGCATAAAATGTGGCATATTACATTGCCTGCGATCCGGTCTACCATTGTTATTATGCTGATCTTAAAAATCGGTACAATTTTAAATACCAGCTATGAACAGATCTTTCTGATGCAGAATTCCATGAACCGGTCCGTTTCCGATGTTTTCGATACCTACATCTATATGAAGGGTGTTGTAAACGGGAATTATTCTATGGCAACGGCAGCAGGCATGTTTAAATCCATCGTCAGTATGATTATGGTTTTAGGTGCAAATAAGCTTGCGAAAGCGTTTGGAGAGTCCGGATTCTATTAAAAAGGAGAATGAAGCAATGGCAAAAACAAAGCATTTGAAAGTGAAAAGAAGTCCAGGAGATGAACTGATTCAGGTTCTCATCTACCTTTTTATAGGAATATTTGCATTAATTACTCTTCTTCCATTTGTTTATATTGTTGCAGGTTCTTTTGCAACAGAAAGGGAACTGACAGAGCGTGCCTTTTTTCTGTTCCCTCATACTATTTCCTTTAATGCGTACCAGTATATATTTAAAACGGGTGATGTGGCAAAAGGATTGTTAAATTCTCTCTTTGTGACAATCATAGGTGTTTTAATTAATATGACTCTTTCCTGCTCACTGGCATATCCTTTGTCCAGACCTTATTTCAAAGGACGGATTTTCTTTACCAATATGGTCATTATCACCATGCTGTTTTCAGGTGGTATGGTTCCTGCCTACATGCTGGTTTCCAATGTATTACATTTAAAAAATACATATTGGGCATTATGGCTTCCGGGGGCAGTGAATGCATTTAATATGATAATTATTAAAAATTATTTTCAGGGACTTCCCGCAGAATTAGAGGAAGCGGCCAGAATGGATGGAGGTAATGATGCACAGATATTTTTGAAAATTATACTTCCCCTTTCCAAACCGGTCATTGCAAGTGTATCCCTCTTCTATGCAGTCTCTCACTGGAATTCTTACTTTGATGCAATGATGTATATTTCTGATAAAAACAAAGAAGTAATTCAGATTGTATTAAGACGAATTATTTTTCTGACGTCTTCCGTTGCAACGGAAGGTGGATTTGACTGGGGGCTGTTTGGTATGCCTCCGGAGAAGGCGGTTAAAATGGCCACAACTGTGGTTGCCACTGTTCCAATCTTAGTGGTATATCCATTTATACAGAAGTACTTTACCCAGGGTGTTATGGTGGGCTCAGTAAAAGGCTGAGTGCAAAAATTATAAAATGTAAAAGGAGAGGTTTAAGATGAAAAAAACATGGAAACGAGCGGTATCGGTATCATTAGCAGGTGCAGTGGCATTATCAGTATCTGCCTGCGGCGGTAATGCGGCATCCGCAAAAAAGGAGGCTGCCAATACAACGGCAGATGGAAAACAAACCATTACTTTCATGGCACCATCATTTTATGGTACCGATTTAAAGAATGATAAGTCTGATGAGGTTATTAAAAAATTCGAAGATTATACCGGCACTCATGTGAACTGGCAATGGGAATCAAATGATACTTATAAAGAAAAGCTTGGACTTACTTTAATGGACAAAGACAATATGCCTATGGTTGTGACTGCTTCCGGAGACTTAACGGCTAATGTGGTGGATGCAGCAAGAAAGGGCGCATTCTGGGACCTTACACCATATCTGCAGGATAAGGAGAATTATAAAAACCTGTCACAGGCAAATCCGAAGGTGTTAAAGGCACTGACTGTAGATGGGAAAATCATAGCTATATACCGGTCCAGGGTGATCGGCCGTTACGGATTCTCTTACCGCACAGACTGGGCAGAGGCGGTAGGCATTACCGAAGAGCCGAAAACGGTTGAAGATGTTTACAATATGCTTTACAAATTTACGTATGACGATCCGGATGGCAATGGAATCAATGATACCTATGGCCTTGAAATGACAAAATATACCGGACCGCTTGATATTATCCAGACATGGTTTGGCTGTGGGAATGAATGGGTGGAAAAAGACGGGAAGCTGGTTCCGGTCCATCAGACAAAAGAATACAAAGAAGCTTTAACGTGGATGAAAAAGATATATGACGATGGTCTGATCAGAAAAGACTGGGCTACGGTCGATTCAGGAACCTTTCAGGATGGATGTAAGAAAGGGGAAGCAGGAGCGTTTCTTGATGTTATGGATGGTGCCAAGAGAATCTGGTCCTATTATAATATGAATGGTGTAAAATCAGTGACCGATCCCGCTAAGAATGCTTCCATGACACTGGTAGGACCAATCAATGACAGAACACTGGCAAACAGCGGCTTTAACGGATACTACCTGATTACCAGGGCAGGGGCAAAGACAGAGGAAGATGTAAAGAATTGTCTGCATTTCCTGGATAAGATGTGTGATGATGAGATGCTTATACTGGCTGACTACGGCTTAGAAGGAGTTACTTACGATTTAAATGAAGCAGGGAAAGTTGTGCTGAGACATGAAATGGAGGCACAATACACTCCGTCTGCAGGCTTAAACCAGAGTATTTGTTACATTCCAAACAGGGAAGCGAAATCTCCAACCCTGGAAAAGGATGACCCAATGATCGCACAGGATCAGGCATATGAAAGAAATGAAAAGGTTGCCGTTTATAATCCGGCTTTAGGCTACCTGGCCAATTCTGAGGTAAATGCAGAGGTGGGAACAGACATAGAGCAGATCATTGATGATGCCAGAACCCAGTATATCTGCGGACAGATTGACGATGAAGGTCTGGAGGCAGCATCAAAACAGTGGCTGGACCGTGGCGGAGACAGACTGATAGAGGAGATCAACCAGCTTTACCAGAACGATACGTCAAAATAATAACACAGCAGTGATACAAAAGGCTTCAGGCGTGTGATAACGGTTGAAGCCTTTTGTGCAGCAGGATTTTTAGGAGGCAGATTGATATGAGATTACATAGCCTGGGAGACAGAAGGCTGTCTGGATATACAACCTGGGGTTGTTTGTGGGAGAAAGGAAGCTGTACGAAAGAAACGAAGTATCAGTTAAAAAACAGGCAGAAAGATAATCTTCCGATGCAGAGCCGGATTACAGCCTGGTGGCCGGATGGTTCCGTAAAATGGACCGCTCATACGGCGGATGCTGCCCTTTTGGGAAATGAGATTGAAGTCGTGCCCGGAATCCCTTCTCAATTAAAGCAGAAGATCCAGGTTGTGAAAAAAGATGGTTTTATGGAGATTTTTGCCGGGAGCATAAGGGTGAAAATTGCCTGTGACAGCAGGAAACTGATCGATTCCATTTATTTTCATGAAAAAGAGTTTCTCATAAATGGCAGAACGGTATTGCTTTTGGAGGAACCTTCCGTCTGGAACGGCAATACAGTCAAAGTTGAAAAGGAATATGATTCCAGGATTACGGAACTGACCGTGGAGGAGGAAGGAGAATTACAGGTTATTATAAAATATACCGGTTATCACGAATCAGCTGATAAAGATAAAAAGATTCCGTTTGTCATCCGCATGAAAGTTGGATTTGACAGTCCGCGTATTGATTTTATACATACATTTTTATATGACGGTGATGAAGATAAAGATTTTTTAAAAGGAATCGGGATTCGCTTTCAATCTCCTTTAGAGGGGAAGATTTATAACCGGCATGTAAAATTCATGGGGGACCATGGCGTGTTCCATGAAAGCATGGCCCAGCTTCTGTCATGGAGACCAAAGGTTTCACAGGAAATTTATGAAAAACAGATCAGGGGAGAAAGACTGAAGCTTACCGGTAGTGATAAAGAGACAGTGGACACAGTACTGAAAGACATGCCGTTTTGGAGTGAATATGATTTATGCCAGGACAGTGCAAACCATTTCTGCATCAAAAAGAAAATAAAGGATGAAAACTGCTGCTATCTGGACTGTCTCCACGGAAAAAGGACAGAGGGAGCCGCCGCATTGGGATCAGAACATGGCTCAGTACTGTTTTCAATCAGGGATTTTTGGGAAAAGTATCCGTCAGGTTATACGTTTAAGAATCTGGACGGGGATATGGCGGAGACTGTCATGTGGCTGTGGTCTCCCAGTGCACAGGCCATGGACTTCCGTCACTATGCAAACCGGGGCTATAACCAGGTATATTATGAGGGATATGATTATAAAGGTGCTACACCTTATGGAATGGCCTGTACCAGCGAATGCTCTGTCATGTTATCGGAGGAGATGATTCCAAAAGACCAGGAACTGGCGGAATTTGCGGAATCAGTGAAACGGCCTGCTCAGTATTTGGGAAGCCCGGAATATTATCATGAGAGAAAGGCATTTGGGTACTGGTCCCTGCCGCAGCGTAATACGCAGATGGAATGCTGGCTGGAGGATCAGCTTGATATAGCCGTGGATTTTTACCGGAATGAAGTGGATCAGAGAAATTGGTATGGGCTGTTTAATTATGGTGATTTCATGCATACCTATGACAGGGAGCGCCATCAGTGGCGGTATGATATGGGCGGATATGCCTGGGACAATACAGAACTGGTTCCCACTCTCTGGTTATGGTATTCATTCATGAGAACAGGCCGGGAAGATATCTTCGTGCTGGCAGAGAAACTGTCAAGACATGCTTCCGAGGTAGATGTGTATCATATGGGAAAATATAAGGGACTCGGTTCCCGCCATAATGTCAGGCACTGGGGCTGTCCCTGCAAGGAGGCACGGATTGCCATGGCGGCCCATCACCGGTTTTATTATTATCTGACAGGAGACCGGCGGCTGGAAGATATATTTGAAGAATTAAAGGATAATGAAGTAACTTTTTTAAATAAGGACCCTCTGGGTGATTTTTACGACAAGGAGGAAATGGTTTATCCGGCTCATGCCAGAACCGGGCCGGACTGGTCTTCTCTGTGTGCAAACTGGCTGACTGAGTGGGAGCGGTTTGGCGATAAGAAATACAGAGATAAGATTCTTACGGGAATCCGGGATATTAAAAAGGCGCCTTTAAAGCTGATATCAGGTCCTGATTTTGAATTTAATCCGGCTGATGTCCATCTGCGTTATATTGGAGAGAGGGCGTCAGGAGGAACCCATCTTCAGATCTGCATGGGAGCACCTGAGGTATGGATGGAGTTATCCGACTTAATAGAGGATGAGGAATGGAAGCGGATGCTGGCAGATTACGGCAGGTTTTATTATCTGCCCCGGCAGCAGCAGATAGAAGAGTCAGACGGCATCATAGGCAAAAGGGAATTCAGTCTTCCTTTTATGGCGGCAGCTATGGGAGCCTACGGGGCCTGGTATCTGAAAGATCAGGTGCTGGCAGAAAGAACGTGGCAGTATCTCCTCCATGCTTCCATCAGCCAGGGAAATCATGACGGATTTAAAATTCTTACCCTTTCCAATCAGGGGAATCAAAAAAATCTGAAGGAGATTCCATGGATATCTACGAATTTTACCGCACAGTGGTGTTTAAATGTGATTGTTGTTCTTGAATTTATCCGCAGTTATCTTCCGAAGACACTAAAGGAAGGTGATGAACTGGTAGAAACCATGCCGGAGGAAATGTTCCATAAGGCATAATGAAAGATGAAGCTTTGTATAGCCAGAAAAATGGAGGGAAGCATGATCAGGATAGAAGAGATATCGAACCAGGAGGTGACGGTTTCCTGGGACCGGCTGGAGGGAGCGGAGGTTTACCGTGTCTATTGGTCCGACCGGGATACAGAGCCAGGGAATTACCGGTTTATTGAGGAGATATCCGCAGATGACACGCTGCGGTTTACCCTATATAAATCTACTCATATTCCTCATTATATCAGAATCTGCGCAGTGAAATCAGGCAGCATGATCCATGAGGAGGTGTATGTTACATCTGTTCACTATATAAAACGGGAACAGCTGGAGAAACTTAACAGAGGACTGACAGCTGTCAGGACAAAGAACGGAGTATTTTTAAGCTGGAGATTGTTTTTAACAGAAGTTACTGGATATAAAAACGGTGGTTTGACCGGAGTTTATTTTCATCTCTATCGGAATGGAACGAAAATCGCAGAAGTGAAAGACAGTACAAACTATCTGGATCCGGATGGGGATGTACAATCAGAATATGGAGTGGCTCCTGCAATAAACGGGATGGAATACGATACTTGCCAGCCTGTAAAGGTGTGGGAGAAGGAGTATCTGGACATACCGCTTAATAAGCCGGAGCCGGGTGTGACACCTTCCGGCGAAGCCTTTACCTATTCCGCTAATGACATGTCCGTTGCAGATGTGGATGGAGACGGTGAATATGAATACATCGTAAAATGGGATCCTTCCAATTCCCATGATGTTTCCATAAAAGGGTATACAGGCCGCTGTTACATAGACTGCTATAAACTGGATGGAACCCTTTTATGGCGGCTTAACATGGGTTCCAACATCCGGGCAGGGGCTCACTATACTCAGTTTATGTGCTTTGACTTTAATGGAGACGGGAAGGCTGAAATTGCGGTAAAAACCGCTCCGGGTACCGCGATGACGGTCTATGGGCCGGACGGTAAGCCTGCAGAGGAATTCTTTATCACCATGCCGAAGGAGGACTTAGACCATGGGTATAGCCATGACGATTCCTATGTGTGCAGCTTTAAGAGTTACAGGAAGCATTTAACGGAAGTGTTCCGTACATGGAACGATCATCCGGAAGTGAAGGCAGGGCATTGGCCGGAAAGCCTGGAACAGTGCTTTGGCATCCCCGGGAAGTATTCTTATCCATTAAGCCAGGAAGATTCAGAATGTCTGACAGATTATTTTCTGGATGTTTATGCACCATCCAGAAGCCCTAAAAATAATCTGCGGGAGTTCGAGGGCTTTATCTTTGAAGGTCCGGAGTACCTGACTATGTTTGGGGGAGACGGGAAAGAGCTTCAGACGATTCCATTTCCATTTGAAAGGGTGGATGACGGTCTTCTATGGGGCGATTATGCCATGAACCGGATCGAACCCTGCAACCGCGTGGATCGGTTTTTGTCTGCAGTGGCCTATCTGGACGGAAAACGGCCTTATCTGGTGGTCTGCCGCGGATATTATACCAGAGCTGCAATCGCTGCTTATGATTTTTTTGATAACTGTTTTCACCAGACATGGTCCGCAGACAGCGGATTTGTGCCTATGAAGAATCCGTTCTGCGATAATCCCCATGATTTATGCGGAACCGATCCTGTTTACGGAGAACTGGCAGGTCAGGGAAATCATTCCGTTTCCACAGCCGATGTGGATGGGGATGGCTGCATGGAGATCCTATACGGGGCCGCCTGTATCGATCACGACGGAAGCCTGCTTTACAGCTCCAGGGATAAGCTTCCGGACGGCAGGACCGCAAAGCTGGGGCACGGAGATGCCATGCACGTGGCGGATATTGACCCGGACCGGCCTGGCTATGAGATATTTAACGTATTTGAAGGGGCAGAACATGCACCTTACGGTTATGCCCTCAGGGATGCGCAGTCTGGTAAAGTCCTGTTCGGAGAGTATGCTAAGAGAGATTTAGGCCGGTGTATGATCGGAGATGTGGTTCCCGGTGTGCGGGGGCTGCAGTGCTGGGTCAACGGAGTGGGGACGTATGACTGCCATGGAAAGCTTCTTAAGAAAGAAACATTAGGCAGTAACATGTCCATTCGGTGGGCAGGCGATCTGACCACACAGATCACGGATGGGGCGGACTATTTAAGCCAGAATCCAGTAGGAGTGATCAATGATTTTACCCATGGAATCATGCAGCTGCCCGAAAATACCATGACCAACAACGGGACCAAGGGAAATCCCTGTCTGACAGCCGATATCTTCGGAGATTTCAGGGAAGAGATCCTTCTTCGGACAGAGGATAGCTCGTCGATCCGCATTTATACCAATACGGAGCTGACGGATCATAAGCTGTTTACCCTGATGCATGATGTCCAGTACCGGTGCGGCGCAGCATGGCAGAACAACTGCTACAACCAGCCGTGCTATCCGGAGTTTTACTATGCTAGTGACATGGAATTTAACAGGGTCCTTCCTTATATGTACCGGAAACCTGTTATTTACCTGGCGGGTGATTCTATTATACAGACCGGAAGGGAAGAAGACAGACCCAGATACGGACTTGGAGAAATGCTTCTAAAGCATCTGGATGAAGGAAACTGCTATGAGACCTACCACAGAAAGGACTGTCCCTTTAAACAGGAAATGCGGTATGAAAGCCGCCATTTGATTGTAGATAACTGCGCCATGTCCGGCAGGTCAACCAGGACATTTCTGGAAGAAGGACGCCTGGAGGATATCCGGAGCCATATCAGGGAAGGAGATTATCTTTTTATTCAGTTCGGGCACAACGATGCATCTGTCTCAAAGGCAGAACGATATGTTCCGGTTTCTGATTTTCCTTTGTATCTGAAACATTGTGTGGATACAGCCAGAAAGGTGGGGGCGGTTCCGGTTCTGATTTCTCCAGTCAGTTTATGTCCGTGCAAAGAGAACCAGGAAGGGGAGAAGGGGGAGATTGCCCGTCTTCTGCCCGGTTATTGCAGTCAGATGGAGGTGTTTGCAAAGAGAGAGGGCATCCTTTATATAGATATGAACAGCCTGACGAAACAGCATTGTGAAACAGCAGGCGAAACGGATTCAAGAAGACTATACATTCCCGATCTGGTACATTTAAGCAGGGAAGGGGCAGATTGCTATGCCGGATTATTGGCAAATGAAGTGAAAACACTTATAATAGATAAAAAATAGATCAAATTGACCGGCAGAAACCGGAGAAGGAAGGCGGATTGTAAGATGGGAAGGATTCATTATGACAGGGGCAGGCTGGAAGAAGCTATGGACCGCATTGTGGAACGGACTAAACGGATGGATATGTCCTGGGACTGGCCTTGTGGCGTCGCATATTATGGACTTGCAGAAGCTTATGAGGTAACGAAAAAGGAAGGCTATCTGGAATTTTTAAAGGAGAGGGTGAATGAACTGATTGAACTGGGACTCCCGGCCTGGACCGTAAACACTTGTGCCATGGGTCATTGTCTCATAACATTATACCAGGCCACTGGGGAAGAGAAATACATGGACATCATCCGCTCCAAGACGGAATATTTAAGGAAGGATGCCCTGCGTTTCGGTGACCATGTGCTGCAGCATACGGTTTCTGCCAACAACGATTTCCCGGAGCAGTGCTGGGCAGATACTCTGTTTATGGCAGCATTTTTTCTGTTACGGGTCGGTGTTATGACAAAGGACGAGGAATTGACAGGTGATGCTTTAAACCAGTATTACTGGCATATCCAGTATCTTCAGGATGAGAATACCGGATTATGGTATCATGGCTACAACAATATTACAAAGGACCATATGTCGGGATTTTACTGGGGAAGGGCTAACTGCTGGGCAGCTTATACCATGAGCAAGGTAGGGCTGATCCTGCCGGAGTGCTACCTCTATCCCCAGTATCTGGAAATCGTGGGCAGCTTAAATGAACAGCTCTCCGCATTAAAGCTTCTGCAGACGGAGAAAGGCCTGTGGAGAACCATCTTAAATGATGAAGACTCTTATGAGGAGCTATCGGCATCTGCCGGTATTGCGGCGGCTATGACTTTAAAGGGGAATCCGCTTCATATAAAATATATAGAAAAATCCATTGACGGTGTTTTAGACCATGTGGCTGCTGATGGCAGAGTTACGGAGGTTTCAGGCGGAACCGCTGTAATGAAGGATCGTGACGGTTACCGGAATATTTCGAAAAAATGGATTCAGGGCTGGGGACAGGGTATGGCACTTGCATTTTTTGCCGCAGTTCTGAATTATGATAACATTGCAGGGGATGGTGCATTATGATGAATCAATTGAGAAGAATTTATACCTGCTTTCCGGGAGGGAAGCATAAGGTTCTTACCATGAGTTATGACGATGGTAGGATTGAGGACCGGAGACTTATTGAAATCTTTAATCATTACGGCATAAAAGGTACGTTTCATTTAAATTCCGGACTCATGGAGGATGAAAACCGGATAAAACCGGAGGAATGGAAAGAATTATACAGGGGACATGAGGTTTCCTGTCATACAGTACTCCATCCTACGATTGCCAGGTGTCCTCTTCCTCAGGTGGCCCTTCAGGTACTGGAGGACAGGAGGGCGTTAGAGAGGGCAGCAGGCTGTCCGGTACGGGGAATGTCTTATCCCAATGGTTCGTATACACAGGAAATTGTGGATATGCTTCCAGGCCTGGGAATTGAATACTGCAGGGTAGTTGGAAGCACTGATGATTTTAACATGCCGGAAAACTATTTAACATGGAAATCCACCTGCCATCATAACCACAATCTTCTGGATAATGGAAAACGTTTCATTGAGCTTAATAAAACCCAGTATCTTTATTTGATGTATGTATGGGGACACAGCTATGAATTTCCAAGAGATGACAACTGGGATCTTATGGAAGAATTCTGCCGTATGGCAGGGCAGCGGGAGGATACCTGGTATGCAACAAATATTGAGATTGTTGATTATATGAATGCGGCTGCTGCCCTTAAGTATACCATTGACGGAGACTTTGTGTACAATCCATCAGCAAAGCCGGTCTGGATCAGTGTGGATGGAACGATTGTGGAAGTGCCTGGTGGAAGCCAGATCATGATTTGAATTTTATTTTCGTTACATTCCAAAGAGGTGCTGGAGCAGAATTTTGATTCCCATCAGTATGAGAATGACTCCGCCGGCGAATTCTGCCTTTGATTTAAAACGCGTTCCGAAAACATTTCCCACCTTTATTCCGGCAACAGAGAGAGTAAAAGTGGTAACTCCGATAAATGAAACCGCAGGAATGATCTGAACCTTTAAAAATGCGAAGGTTACACCGACAGCCAGTGCGTCGATGCTGGTTGCAATGGCAAGCATAAACATATTCTTAGGATCCAGAGAACAGTCTGTGCATTCCACTTCCTCTTTGTCAAACGATTCCTTGATCATATTTATGCCTATAATTCCCAGAAGGACAAAGGCAATCCAGTGATCGTAGGAGGTAATGGCTTCCTTGAACTGGGACCCCAGCAGATAACCGATGACCGGCATTCCCGCCTGGAAACCTCCGAAGTATAATCCGGCAATTACTGCATTTCGCCAGTTCATCCGGGGCATGCAAAGACCTTTGCAGATGGAAACGGCAAACGCATCCATAGACAGCCCCACCGCAATGATGAACAACTCAAGTAATGACATGTGATATTCCTCCTGTGTATGTGCTTTTTAACTATATGTTGAGAGTTGGGAGATAATAAAAGAGACTTATCTGTGTGTACGAAAAATACACACAGATAAGTCTCATCTTTTTGCGTTGAAAGCAAATTAGCAAAGCCAGACAGAAAATTCTGTCAGTATGTTGACTTTGCAGGCACCTTACATGACCCGGACAGGTGCTGACTACTCCCTCATCTTTTGCCTATTCTAACGGTTGGAAGTAATTATGTCAAGAAGAAATTTACTTAGTTAATCAACCAGATTTAATTTTTTTCGTGAATACATATTCAGATTAGGGAAAAAACTTGTATCAACGATACTTGTCTTTTCTTTTTAATTATTAGTTGACTAATCAACCAAATCTTGATAATATAAAAGATTGAATCAGAAAGGCGGTGAAAATATGGGGAATGAACCCGTAAATTTATTGATGCTTAACAGTAAAATATATAGAAATATTCAGAGTTACTTAGACAAAGCATTAAAAAAATATGATTTAAGCAGCGGATCCTTCCGCTATTTATTTATAATGGAAAAAAATGAGGGCTTATGCCAGAGCCGGATCAGCGAATTAATTGGTAACGATAAAGCAATGTCGGCAAGAACCATCAGTAGGCTGACAGAGCTTGGTTATGTAGTAAGAATTGAGGATCAGCTGGACAGCAGGGCATATAAGCTGTTTCTGACTGATAAAGCAAGGCATATTCTTCCTGAAATCAGAGAGGAAATAAATAAATTAACAGAACTTATTACGGAGGATTTGACGGAAGAGGAAAAAGAAATCACATTATCTTTATTGGTTAAAATTCTTAATAAAGCGCTTGAACTTAACACATAAGAAAGGGATTTACATGGAAAAAGTGAGAAAACATAGTAAATGGTCGGTATTAATTATTGTTGTATTATCGACCTTTATGTCAACGTTAGACAGCAGCATCGTCAATGTGGCTCTGCCCCGTATGGCTGATTCTTTAGGAGTCACCACAGCAAGTATCCAGTTCGTGGCTACAAGTTATCTAATCGTAATATCAGGAACTGTTTTGATTTTTGGAAAGCTGGGAGTTGCAGGAAGCATCAATATTGGGGCTGTTTTAACATTTTTCAGATTAAAGAAAAAGAATTTAAAAGCTATGACCGGGAAATAAATTATAAAAAAACATTGCAACTCGAAAAATATTGTGATATTATAAGTGAAATTCATTGTAGTGAAGTGTTGAATTGTTTAAAAAAGTTAAAAACAGGGCAGGATGAAGCTACAGAATGAAATCAATACTTAAAAAGGCAGAGAAGGAGACTCTGGCCTATGGATCCGGACAGGAAGATTGCGTCACCGACTGAGAGCGCTTTCACGAGAGACTTGGCTATGGGAACACTCCGGAGCCGGTAAATCGAAGCGGCTGGTATGGAATGGTCTGTACCGGTGTCATGAGTAGGTTTATCCGTATACATGCGTTAAATGTTTGAGTGGAGATATCTTATCTCAATGCGGGTGGTACCGCGGGAGCTTATGCCATAGTAATCCCGTCCCGGAATATGTAACTGTATTCCGGGACGGGATATTTTATTGCTATAAAATATTTCTCCGGAATCAAAGCAATTACATTTAGGTAAGGAGATAGCAATTATGGAATTTATCAGTGGTGTGAAACAGAAAGAAACAATGGGAATCCAGGAAATAAAAGCTGGAGATTATGAAGGAAAGACCGTAAGTATGGAAGGAAGTGTCCATACCATTCGTGATATGGGTGATGTGGCTTTTATCATTCTGCGTAAAGCGGAAGGACTGGTGCAGTGCGTGTTTGAAGAGGGAAAGACAGCGTTTGATTTAAGCCAGTTAAAGGAAGAGTCGGCGATCCGCGTTACCGGAGTAACAAGCAAAGAAGAGCGGGCTCCTCATGGATTTGAAATCCGGCTTCAGAAAATAACCGTGCTGTCAGAGCCGGCAGAGGTGCTGCCAATCGCCATCAGCAAATGGAAGCTAAATACCTCTCTGGAGACGAAGCTGGGTCTGCGTCCAATCACCTTACGCAATCCCATGGAGCGTGCAAAGTTCCGTATACAGGAAGGAATTGTAAGAGGCTTCCGGGATTTTCTTCATTCTCAGAATTTTACCGAAATCCGTACACCAAAGATTGTGGCCCGCGGCGCTGAAGGCGGATCTAACGTATTTAAACTGGATTATTTTAATAAAAAAGCGGAACTGGGACAGAGTCCGCAGTTCTATAAACAGACCATGGTAGGTGTCTATGACCGGGTATTTGAGGTTGCTCCCGTTTTCCGCGCTGAGAAACACAATACTACCAGACATTTGAATGAATATACAAGTATGGACTTTGAAATGGGTTACATTGACAGCTTTGAGGAAATCATGGAAATGGAAACAGCTATGCTTCAATATGTTTTTGAGCTGCTTTGTGAGGAATATGCACAGGAACTTGCCATGCTAAAGATCAGCTTACCTGATGTAACAAACATTCCCCAGGTCCGTTTTGACAAGGCCAAAGAACTGGTATCTGAAAAATATAACAGAAAGATTAAAAATCCCTATGATCTGGAACCGGAAGAGGAAGTTTTAATCGGCCGTTACTTTAAGGAAGAGTATGGCAGTGATTTCGTATTTGTCACTCATTATCCTTCCAAAAAGCGTCCGTTCTACGCCCTGGATGATCCGGCAGATCCCAAATTCACCTTAAGTTTTGACTTACTCTTTAAGGGGCTTGAGATCACAACCGGAGGACAGAGAATCCATGATTATGATACCATCATAAAGAAGATGGAGGACAGGGGAATGAATCCGGAAGACATTTCTTCCTATTTAATGATATTTAAGTATGGAATGCCTCCTCACGGTGGTCTGGGAATCGGTCTGGAACGTCTGACCATGCGTCTTCTTGACGAATCAAATGTCAGAGAGACCACCCTGTTTCCAAGAGATGTCACAAGACTGGAACCATAACAGAAGGCAGAAAGGAGACAAAAAGAAATGGCACACATCATTGATGATGAGACAATCGAGTATGTAGGTATTCTTGCAAAGCTGGAGCTGAACGAAGAAGAAAAGGAAGCAGCAAAAAAAGATATGGGCCGGATGCTTGATTATATTGATAAATTAAACGAATTGGACACGGAAGGTGTAAAACCTGTGTCGCATGTATTTCCAATCTACAATGTTTTCCGGGAAGACGTTGTGAAAAATGGAGATGATAGAGACCAGATTTTAAAGAACGCACCGGAAAGCAAAGATGGAGCGTTCAAAGTGCCGAAGACAGTGGAATAGGGGGAAATGAAATGACAGCAAGTGAAATATTATCCCTCACAGCGGTACAGCTGGGGAAAAAAATAAAAGACGGAGAGGTTACCTCTATGGAGGCTGTAAAAGCGGTTTTAGGCCAGATTAAGGCCATGGAACCGGAGATTAACAGCTATGTAACCATTGATGAAGAAGGTGCATTCAAACAGGCAGAGGAGATTCAAAAGCGCATTGATTCCGGAGAGCTTACTGGCCCTCTTGCAGGTGTTCCTGCAGCAGTAAAGGATAATATCTGCATCAAAGGGATGAAAACCACCTGCAGTTCTAAGATTCTTTCTGATTTTGTACCTGCCTATCATGCGAAGGCAGTGGAGAATTTAAAACAGGCGGGGGTTGTGGTCATCGGAAAAACCAACATGGATGAATTCGCTATGGGCAGTACGACGGAGACCTCAGCTTTCGGTGTTACCAGAAATCCCTGGAATCCGGAGCATGTTCCAGGCGGTTCTTCCGGCGGTTCCTGTGCGGCAGTTGCAGCAGCAGAGTGCTTTTTCGCTCTTGGATCTGATACAGGCGGTTCCATCAGACAGCCGGCTTCTTTTTGCGGAGTTACTGGATTAAAGCCAACATATGGCACCATATCCCGCTATGGTCTGATTGCTTATGGTTCTTCCCTGGATCAAATCGGTCCGGTTGCAAAGGATGTGACTGACTGTGCTGCGATCCTTGAGATTCTGGCAACCCATGATGAGATGGACAGCACTTCCGTACAGCGGGAGGATTATGATTTTACCGGGTATTTAACCGGTGACGTAACTGGTTTAAAGGTGGGAATCCCTGCAGATTACATGGGAGAAGGTCTGGAACCTGAAGTAAAAGATGCAGTACAAAAAGCTGCAAAAGTGCTGGAAGAAAAGGGTGCCATAGTGGAGACCTTTGATCTTGGCATGGTGGAATACGCCATTCCTGCATACTATGTCATAGCTTCTGCAGAAGCCAGCTCCAACCTTTCTCGTTTTGACGGTGTAAAATACGGCTATCGGGCAAAGGATTATACCGGACTCCACGGTATGTACAAAAAGAGCCGTTCTGAAGGCTTCGGTCCGGAAGTAAAACGGCGGATTATGTTAGGGTCTTTTGTACTCAGTTCCGGTTATTATGATGCATATTATCTGAAAGCTTTAAAGACAAAAGCGCTGATTAAGAAAGCTTTTGATGTAGCTTTTTCCAAATATGATGTAATATTAGGACCTGCTGCACCCACCACAGCCCCAAAACTGGGCGAGAGCTTAAGCGATCCATTAAAGATGTATCTTGGTGATATCTATACAATCTCTGTGAACTTAGCCGGACTCCCCGGTCTTTGCGTTCCATTTGGAACGGATCAGAAGGGGCTTCCCATTGGTGTTCAGCTGATTGCAGACTGCTTCCAGGAAAAGAATATTTTAAGGGCTGGTTTTGCAGTGGAGCAAAGCAGAACCTTTGAGATGCCTTCTCTGGCAGCTAAGGCTATGAAAGAAAAGGAGGAGAAGTAAATGAGCAAACAGTATGAGACAGTAATTGGTCTGGAAGTTCATGTTGAGCTTGCTACAAAAACAAAAATCTTCTGCTCCTGTTCCACGGAATTCGGCGGAGCTCCAAACACCCATACCTGTCCGGTCTGTACCGGTATGCCGGGTTCTCTTCCGGTTCTTAACAAACAGGTGGTGGAATACGCCCTTGCAGTTGGTCTTGCCGCTAACTGCCAGATTAACCAGAATTGTAAATTTGACCGGAAAAATTATTTTTATCCTGACAATCCACAGAACTATCAGATCTCACAGCTTTATCTTCCAATCTGCCACGACGGATATGTAGAAATTGATACAGCCGCAGGAAAGAAGAAGGTTGGAATTCACGAGATTCATATGGAAGAGGATGCGGGTAAGCTGATTCACGACGAATGGGAGGACTGTTCCTTAGTTGACTTTAACCGGAGCGGAGTTCCCCTGATTGAGATCGTTTCCGAACCAGATATGAGAAGTGCGGATGAGGTAATCGCTTACTTAGAGAAGCTGCGTTTAATCATTCAGTATTTAGGCGCTTCTGACTGCAAGCTGCAGGAAGGTTCCATGAGAGCCGATGTAAACTTATCGGTAAGAGAGGCAGGAGCCTCCCAGTTCGGAACCAGAACAGAGATGAAGAACTTAAACTCCTTTAAAGCCATTGCACGTGCTATTGAAGGCGAAAGAAAGCGCCAGATCGAACTGATTGAGGATGGAAAGGCAGTGGTTCAGGAGACAAGACGATGGGATGACAACAAGGAATCCTCCCATGCCATGCGTTCCAAAGAGGATGCCAAGGATTACCGTTATTTCCCGGATCCTGATCTTCCTCCTATCTTCATAAGCGATGAATGGATACAGAGTATCAGGGAGAAACAGCCGGAGCTGAGGACGGAAAAGATGGCAAGGTATCAGAAGGAATATAATCTTTCTGAATACGATGCAGATATTATTACCGGTTCCAAACATTTGGCTGATATATTTGAAGCGGTTACATCCATCTGTCAGAAGCCAAAAGAAGCTGCAAACTGGCTGATGGTAGAAGGAATGAGACTGTTAAAAGAGCATGAGATTGAACTGGAAAATATGACATTTTCTGCGGAAAATCTTGCAAAACTGATTATTTTGGTGGATAATGGAACCATTAACCGCACAGTTGCCAAGGAAGTGTTTGAGCAGATTTTTTTAAATGATATAGATCCGGAGCGTTATGTAGAAGAAAAGGGACTGAAAGTAGTAAGCGATGAGGGTGCTCTTAAGTCCGCCATTGAGGCAATTCTTGCTGCAAATCCCCAGTCTGTGGAGGATTACCGGAACGGAAAAGAGAAAGCCATGGGCTTTTTAGTTGGTCAGACCATGCGTTCCATGAAAGGAAAGGCTGATCCTGGAGCGGTCAATCGTATTCTGAAGGAACTGTTAGGTTAGAGGAATCTTTATGAGGAGGAAGAAATCTATGAAGCCGTATGTTGAGATGACAAAGGAAGAGTTACAGGAGCTTAGAAAGGAACTTTCTGCACAGTATAAGGAGTTTCAGGGCAGAGATTTAAAGCTGGATATGTCCAGAGGAAAGCCAAGTGCCGAGCAGCTGGATATTTCTATGGGAATGATGGACGTATTAAGCAGCAACGATGATTTAACCTGTGATGACGGTACGGACTGCCGTAATTATGGTGTTCTTGCCGGAATCAAGGAAGCAAAGGAACTTCTTGCTGATATGATGGAGGTTGCACCGGATCACATTATTATTTACGGTAACTCCAGCTTAAATGTAATGTATGATACCGTTTCCCGTTCCATGACTCAGGGTGTGATGGGAAGCACACCTTGGTGTAAACTTGATAAAGTGAAATTCCTTTGTCCGGTACCAGGATATGACAGACACTTCTCCATAACGGAATACTTTGGAATTGAGATGGTTAACGTTCCCATGACTCCAACCGGCCCGGATATGGACCTGGTAGAGCAGCTGGTGGCATCTGATGATTCCATTAAGGGAATCTGGTGTGTACCTAAGTATTCCAATCCTCAGGGAATTTCCTATTCCGATGAAACAGTGCGCCGCTTTGCCCGTTTAAAACCTGCAGCTAGCGACTTCCGTATCTATTGGGATAACGCTTATACCATTCATCATTTATACGATAACGAGCAGGATCATTTAATTGAAATCCTTGCAGAATGCAAGAGAGCCGGTAATCCGGATATGGTTTATAAATTTGCATCCACCTCAAAGGTAAGCTTCCCAGGTTCCGGTATCGCAGCCATAGCTGCCAGCGAGAATAACTTAACGGATATCATGAAGCAGTTGAAGATCCAGACCATCGGTCATGACAAGGTAAATCAGCTTCGTCATGTACGTTTCTTTGGGGATATTCATGGAATGGTGGAGCATATGAGAAAACATGCAGACATCATGAGACCAAAATTTGAAGCAGTTATCGAAACTCTGGAAAAAGAGCTGGGCGGGCTTCAGATCGGAGAGTGGACCAGTCCAAAGGGAGGATATTTTATTTCCTTTGACTGTCTGGACGGCTGTGCCAAAACAATTGTGGCAAAATGCAAAAAAGCTGGGCTTGTTATGACAGGTGCCGGAGCTACTTATCCTTACGGCAAGGATCCTCATGACAGCAATATCCGGATTGCACCGTCTTATCCGACTCTGCCGGATTTAAACCAGGCTATGGAGTTATTTGCTCTCTGCGTTAAAATTGTAAGTATTGACCACATTCTGGCTGGAAAAGAATAAATAAACAAACGCCGCACAGGCTTCCTTTTATGGAGATGCTGTGCGGCGTTTGTTCGTTTAATGGGAATTAATCGAATAAGATCAGATTGATAAATGCCTGAAAGGATTCGGTCTGAAATTTGTCTTTATGAAATACAACATGGTTCATGCAGCTGATCTCCATGTCTTTTACTTCTATTTCAAAAACCTCCCCTTTTTGTATTGATTCATCGGCAAAGATTCTTGGAACAACGCCAATACCGATATTTTCTTTGGCTGCCTGCAGGATTACGTCGGAGTTGGTACTTGTCCACAAGGGCTCAGCGGATAAGTTGTTTAGTTCCAGCGCGCAGTCGAACGAATCTCTGATCGTGCATCCGGTTTCTCTTAAAAGCAGTGGTTCCTTGATCAGTTTATCCAGTGGCACAGGCTGTGCGGTCCGGCTGGCAAAGGGGTGGTTTGGTGAACATATAACTGCCATGGGATAGGAGGAGAAAGGGATTTTCTCCAGTTGTTCATCGGATACGACACCTTCTACCAAAGCCAGATCCAGCTCATTTCTTAACAGCTTGCTGATAATTTCTCCGGAGTTGTCCACCGTAACCTTCAGCTGTATGTCAGGATTTGTCAGAGCGAATCGGGAAACCGCGTTGGGAAGCAAGTAGCTGGCAAGAGTCACACAGGAGCCCACCCGTAAAGGAGCCTGTAAGTGAAGAGAACCGGAATAGTTCTCCAGATCCTGATACAACTCAAGAAGAGGAATCACTTTGGATAAATAAAATTTTCCGTTATCGTTGATCATCACCCTGCGGGATACACGGTCAAACAGGGGAGATCCAACGGATTCTTCCAGCTCATTGATAGCATGAGAGATGGCGGGCTGAGTCATGGACAGTGCTTTTGCCGCTCCAGTGATGCTTCCTTCCTCACATACTGTTCTAAAGATTGTTAGATGTCGTAGATTCATGTTTATAGGTCCTTCCATTACCAGTGGTACATATGATAACTTACATTATATCATTTTGATAATGGGTTGAACAGAGATTTTGAAAAAAATGTCGGTATTTATATGAGTTGTGGTGACCTCATTCTTTGTTAGGATGGGGGTGATGCTTATGAAGTTTTGACTTTAAGGATTTAATGACCTTTGGTCTTTTCCTTCTGGCATTACTTACATTCGTTTTTACGTTTTGTAAGTAGCAATATATAAGAAAAACCACCCTTGTACTTGGACGGTCCCGGGTGGATTTTCTATCTGATAATCGGCCAACCACCTTGTGGGTGGTTGTTCCTTTCATTGAGCGGGGGGTAAAGATGGAAACAAATTAAAGTCTTGTTGCAATCGCCTTAATAAACTCCTCACTGTTTAAAACAGTGGGGTTTTCTATTGTAGTGATAAGAGCAAGATCTTTTGTCATCTCTCCAGCTTCGATGGTATCGATGGTAGCTTTTTCCAGCTTATCAGCAAATGCAGCCAGTTCCTGATTGCCATCAAGCTCTCCCCGTTTCCTCAAAGCGCCGGTCCATGCGAAAATAGTAGCAACGGAGTTAGTAGAAGTTTCCTCTCCCTTTAAGTGTTTGTAATAATGTCTCTGAACCGTTCCGTGGGCCGCTTCATATTCAAAGTCACCATCAGGTGATACAAGAACCGAAGTCATCATGGCAAGAGAGCCGAATGCGGATGAAATCATATCACTCATCACATCTCCGTCGTAATTCTTGCATGCCCAGATATAACCACCTTCTGACTTCATAACTCTGGCTACCGCATCATCGATTAATGTGTAGAAATATTCGATTCCAGCTTCCTTAAAGAGGTTCTCATACTCCGCATCAAAAATATCCTGGAAGATATCCTTAAAGGTATGATCGTACTTTTTGGAAATGGTATCCTTAGTTGCAAACCATAAATCCTGTTTTGTATCCAGTGCATAATTAAAACAGCTTCTTGCAAAGCTTTCAATGGAATTGTTAATATTATGCATACCCTGAACGATTCCGGGACTGTCAAAATTATGAACCAGTTCCCGGACCTCTGTTCCGTCAGCGGAGGTATAGACCAGTTCAACTTTGCCTGCACCCGGAATCTTCATTTCGGAGCCTTTGTAGACATCTCCGTAAGCATGTCTGGCAATGGTAATTGGTTTTTTCCAGTTAACAACACATGGATCGATTCCTTTAACAACAATAGGTGCCCGAAAGACAGTTCCATCGAGGATGGCGCGGATAGTGCCGTTAGGGCTCTTCCACATCTCTTTTAAGCTGTATTCCTTTACACGGGCAGCATTGGGAGTAATGGTCGCGCATTTAACTGCAACTTTATATTTTTTTGTGGCAAAAGCAGAATCAGTGGTTACTTTATCATCTGTCTGATCCCGGTATTCCAATCCCAGATCATAATATTCTGTCTTTAAGTCAATATAGGGCAGCAGAAGGTTGTCCTTAATCATCTGCCAGAGAATACGGGTCATCTCGTCGCCATCCATTTCGACTATGGGGGTTGTCATCTTAATCTTATCCATGTGTTTCTCCTCCTTAGAAATGTTCGTGTTATGCTATAGTATACGACGAATTGTCAAATCGCACAAGCATAACTATGCAAATTTATCCAACCATTTTTGAATATTATACACTGTTTCCGGGTTCATAAAATGCTCCACCTTTTCTACCTGCTCCAAATCGCTGGATTTCTGATTTACGTAACTGAAAAAACGGGTGAGCACCTGATGCCTGAAAAGGAGGTATTCTCCCAGATGATTCCCGTCACTGGACAGGGACACGGTTCCATATTTTTCAAAGCGTACAAGTCCTTGTTTCTTTAAATTACCGGTCATTTTAGAAGCAGAGGAAGGCTTGACATGAAGGCACTCCGCCAGTTCTTTTATTCGAACCGGCTGGCTGTCTTGTGACAACCGGTATATCATTTCCAGGTAGTCTTCCATTGAGGATGTGATTTTTGTGTGTTCCAAAAGAGAATATCCTTTCAATGTATAAAAATTATCGGTCTGAGGCATAAGCAACTCCTCCTGGCTTCATAAGGTTATTTATATCTATTCATTTACGGAAGAAACTATGAATCATCAGGCTGTAAAGGGAACCGTAAGAATGGAACCTCATTTTTATTTTATGCATATGTTAGGATATGGAAACTTTCCGGAGGTTAAAAAGATGTTGGGACATATATGCTTGACGGACTTAAAAAGAGGTCAGAAAGGAGTCATTTCCAGACTGACCGTTTGTGATGATATGAGAAGACGATTGCAGGATATGGGATTAATAGAGGGGACTGTAGTGGAATGTGTGGGTAAAAGTCCTCTTGGTGATCCAACTGCATTTTTAATAAGAGGTGCTGTAATTGCTCTGCGAAATGAAGATTCCGGCAGAGTTCTTATTCAGGATAATGGGCAGGAGTCCTATGATCCCGTTTATGGAGAGGGGATTGCTGCCGCCTGTGTCACTGCGGAGGAAGAAATATGGGACTAAGCAGAGAATCCATGGGAATCAAATCGGTGGACTGTGGTCTGGAGATAAAAAAACGGGAGGAAAATGACCTGGTAATTGCTCTTGCCGGAAATCCCAATGTTGGGAAAAGTACTGTGTTTAACCAGTTGACAGGAATGAACCAGCACACCGGCTGCTGTATTTAGGGGTAAAAATATCACAAAAAAACAACAGTATATTCCCGGTGCAGGCCGGTGCGCCCGCTTAAACGTATTTCCTTGATAACCGCCCTCCAGAAGAGACGCTTCTGCTGGTTGTCGAGGTGACGGTACATACTTTCAAAATCTGTATTGTGCATGCGTATGGAAGCAGCCGGATACTCAGATGGCGGTTCTATATCTGGGAGACTCTCCAATTCAGCTTCTAGCTCTGCCCTGTCTGCTTTGTATTCTTCTAATAGGAGGGCATCATTTAAATACAAATCTTTTAACCGGCGGATTTTCCTGCGAAGCTGGTTCTTTTTTATCCGGTTATCAACTGTTTTTCTGCCTTTTGTTTCAAAGTCCGCAGTGTAAGAGCCCAATTGTTCCCGGAGTTTTTTTAAAAGGCATTCCTCTATCCGGACTTCTCTGATTTGTCCGCCATTGTCACAGGTTTTATAAGCACGGTGTTGTTTGCATTCATAGGCCGGATACTTATAACGGATTACAGTGCCGTCCTTTCGCTTTGATGCTGTATTGATCTGACACCCTCCCATTTTGCGGCCACACTCAGCACAGACCAGAAGACCTGTGAAAATATAGGGGTATTTCTGGCTGGATTTTATATTGATATTATGATCAAGAATACGCTGTATCTCACAAAAGTCTTCATCTGAAATCAGACGGGGACAGTAAGAGTCATTACCTCTGTATCGTCCGGTGATTTTATCGTTTCTTAAGAGAGACTGTTTAAAATTCTGCAGCGTCATGATAATACCATATGTTTCTTTTAAATAATCAACAGCCCTGTTCATAGATTGATGTTTTAAAAAATACATAAGTGCGTCGTATATGGCAGGAGCTTCTTCTGACAGGACCAGATGCTTATCCTGGATCTGATAGCCTCTGGGGACTTTGCCGGTTATGACTTCCCCGTGAGCAACCTTTGTCCTGAAGACGTCAGCCACACGCAGACCGCCGTTTTGAGCCTCCAGTTCTGCAAAGGTCATAGACTGTGCCACAAATGCACGGCCGTAAGGGGTGGAGGTGTCAAAGTAAGGCTGGTCAATGGCCGTCCATGCTGCATGATATTTTTCAAGAATTGCCTGTGTATTTAAATAATGGCGGAGGCTGCGAAACCACCGGTCCAGCTTGGTAAAAATAATAAGATCCACAAGTCCCTCTTTTACATGATTCATCAGCCTTGTAAAATCGTCACGGTCGATTTTTTGTCCGGAAACACCGTCATCCAGATAAATATCATGCAATATCATATTATGATGTTCTTCTATATAATTCAGGCCCCGTTCTTTTTGATCCCGGATGGAATCTCCCCGCTCTGCCTGTTCATCGGATGACACCCGGATATAGACCGCAACATGCAGCAGCTTCTCGGATTCCTGGGTACGCTTCATAGCATCATCTCCTGGTATAATCTACTCCCTGCAATTGGAAATTAAAACCTCTTAAGGGAAAGAAGTACAAACCGTAGCACATACATTCTACCAGAAAGGGGGCAGGGAGTTGTGCAGGATACTATTATCACTGTGAATCAGGCGGATCCGGTCCGGGTATTTGAGGCTCTGGCAAGAATTATCGGGGAAAAAGAGGGGGTGGAAATTACTTTAAAAAGTATGAGGGAAAAGTATAAAAAGAAAGATAAGAAAACTGGAATGGCAGATCAGATGACCTGATCTGCCTTATGATGTGCTATGTAGGTATCTTATTAATTAGTTTTTCTTTGTTTCAACTGCAGCGGCCGGTTTACTGTCTTTTGCAGCAGCTGGGGAATCAGCCTTTACTTTGTTGTCAGTTTTGGATTCTCCGACTGAAGTCTCTTCTTTTTTAGTCTCTTCTTTTTTAGTTTCTTCTTTTTTTGTTTCTGCTAAGGAACTTTCTTCTACTTCTTTTTTTGTTTCTGCCGGTTTTGTAGCTGCTTCGGTTGTCACTTCTGCTTTCGTGGCAGCAGTTGTTTCAGAACTCTTGGTATTTCCGCAAGCGGAAATGGCTGCCATTGTCAATACTGCAACACCCGTCAGTAACAGTTTCTTTGTAGTTAACTTCATAATTATTTTCCTCCTTGAGACTGCATAGGTATTTTGGTTGTATGGCTTCCGGTTGTCCTATGTCCCTGAAGTCAGAACTCAGTTTAACACTGAAATTGAATAAAATCAATGGCATTTTTGTTATTTATTTCTTAAAAAAAATTAAGTTGTATTAAGAAATTAGAATTTAATTAAAATTAAGATTAAATTCACAAACTTTTCACAGTTTGATCAATTTTCTATCACAATCATGTTTTTCAAATCCCGGATGAAAGCCTGATACCTGCAACAGAACAGTTGTTTTAGGGGTTAACTACATCAGCCCACCGGAAACTGGCCAGGTAAAACGGTTGCCAATGCACAGGGCTGGTGCAAAGACGGAAGCCAGGGCTATGTGATGGTAGATATTCCAGGATGCTATTCTCTTATGGCTCATTCAACAGAGGAAGAGGTGGCCAGAGATTTTATTTGTTTTGAAAATCCAGATGCGGTGGTAACAGTTTGCGACGCCACCTGCCTGGAACGAAATTTAAATCTTGTGCTCCAGATCATGGAAGCGGCAGACAGTGTGGTAATCTGTGTCAATTTAATGGATGAGGCAAAGAAGAAACGGATTTCCCTGAATCTGGATCTTTTGGGGGAGCGCCTTCATGCCCCAGTCTTGGGAACAACCGCAAGAAGCAAAAAAGGGCTTAATCAGATTTACCAGGGGTTAAAGAGCTGTATGGAAGAACAAGAGAACGGTTATGAGAGACCTGTACTCATACAGTATCCTTCCTATATTGAAGACGCAATTAAAAGGCTTGCTCCTGCAGTGGAAAAATCCTCAGATGGGAGAGCAAAGGTGCGCTGGCTCTGTGCCAGACTCTTAGATGCCAACGAAAACCTCATGGGTGCAGTAAGAAAATATTTAAAGCCTCTGGCAGACTCAAAGGAGGTGGAAGAGAGCCTTACCCAGATATGGAACGAATGGAATGAACAGGGAATCAGTCAGGAAATGGTCAGTGATGATATGGCAGCTGTGTTCATTCGGAAAGCGGAGGAGTTATGTAAGGGGGTGGTGGTTTTTGAAAATAAAACTTATAACGGGAGAGACCGGAAACTGGACCGCCTCTTTACCAGCAGGGCTACCGGATTTCCAATTATGTTCCTGGTTCTCCTGGGTATTTTCTGGCTGACAATCACAGGTGCCAATTATCCGTCTCAGCTGTTAAGCAATGTACTGTTTGCGGTGGAGGACCGACTGACCATTGCTGCAGACGCAGCAGGAATTCCTGCTTTCGTATCCGGACCTTTGATTAATGGCGTGTACCGGGTTCTGGCATGGGTAATATCGGTTATGCTGCCTCCCATGGCGATCTTTTTCCCACTGTTTACCCTTCTGGAAGATTTTGGATATCTGCCCAGAGTAGCTTTTAATTTAGACCGCTGCTTTAAAAGATGTTCCGCATGCGGAAAGCAGGCATTAACCATGTGACAGAAGGAATCTATGCTTTTTTCACAGTTAAATACTGGATTACTATCTTGACACTTTTTACTCTGAATGATATAGTTACAACTATAAACTGTAATCAAAAATAGTACAGAAATATTACGTTAACTGCAAATAGCAGAGCGGCGAATGTATCGACTATAGGAGGTAGACTATTGGGATTTTCGATTGATATGAGTGTTCCGGTTTTAACCGTATTTCTACAGGGGATCTTAAGTTTCTTTTCCCCCTGTGTACTGCCCTTGATCCCTCTGTATATTGGTTATCTGTCAGGAGGAACCGGTGTAACAGGTGAGGATGGGCGGATCTATTATAAGCGCAGCAAAGTAATGATTCATACCGTTTGTTTTGTAATTGGAATCAGTTTTACTTTTTTCCTGCTGGGAATCGGTGTCTCGGCTCTCGGAAGCTTTTTCAGATCCAATCAGCTTCTATTTGCCAGACTGGGCGGAATTCTTGTAATTTTGTTTGGATTATACCAGTTGGGATTCTTAGGCAGTTCCTCGTTACTAGGGAAAGAGCGGAGGCTGTCATTTTCTTTTGATAAGCTTGCCATGTCACCTTTTACAGCCCTCCTTATGGGATTTACCTTCAGTTTTGCATGGACCCCCTGCGTGGGACCTGCACTGGCAAGTGTACTGATCATGGCTGCATCTGCTACCACCAAGACACTGGGATTTATGCTGATCGGAGTATATACACTGGGATTTATACTTCCGTTCCTGGCGGTAGGATTCTTTACTACTTCAGTTCTTGAATTTTTTAAGAAACACCGCAATGTTGCACAAAATGCAGGCAAGGTTGCCGGAGCTTTGATGGTACTTATGGGATTACTTATGTTTACCGGGAAGATGAATTCTGTCACCGGCTATCTTTCTACTGTAAAATCTCCGTTTACCCAGGAGTCTCAGAAACAGGAAGAAGAGACAGAACCGTCAACAGAGGAGCCTGTTACAAAAGAGGCTAAAGAATCCACGGCAGCAGAAGATACAACTGCTGAATCACAATCAGATGAGGGTGAGAGCGGGGAAGCCAAAAGCGGAGAAGACTCCCTTCTTCCTGCAATTGATTTCACTCTGACTGATCAGTTTGGCAAGACACATTCCCTATCTGATTATAAAGGGAAAACCATCTTTTTAAATTTCTGGGCGACCTGGTGTCCCCCATGCAGGGCAGAAATGCCGGATATTCAGAAACTATACGAAACTTACGATACAGAAGGGGACGATGCACTGATTGTTCTGGGAGTAGCCGCTCCGAATGATGGGGATGAAAAGGATGAAGAGGGAATAAAAAAATTCTTAAATGAGAATGGTTATACTTATCCGGTACTTATGGATACAGACGCAGAGTTATTCTCGGCTTATGGGATTTATTCCTATCCAACCACATTTATGATTGACCGGGATGGCAATGTATTCGGCTATGCAAGCGGGCAGTTATCAGAAGACACTATGAAGAGCATTATTGAACAGACAATGAAAGGAGAACGAAACTGATATTATGGATAAAAACAGGGCCAGAAGAATACGTCAGAGAAGAAACAGAAAGATAGCTTATGGATCATTGCTTTTAGCCGCCCTGTTAACAATTGGTATATTATATAGTTTTGCAAACAGTAAAAAAAGCAAAGATTCTGACAGCAAAGAGATCATCGCAGAAACAAAAGACAAAGATGAGGATTTGGACAAAGCTCTGGTTTCAGCCAGACTGGGAAAGACAAATCTATCCGGATTGACCGTGAAAGAAGCAAAAGACACCATAGAGGAACGGTTTCAGTGGGGAATGACAGTCACAGACGGAACAGAATCGGTTGTCATTGATGATGTAATAAGCGGACAGTTGAAGGAGGTCTTAGAAAAGCTGAGCGAAACTCCAGCTGACCGGCCTCAGGATTACCAGCTTGATTATCCATTAATAAAAGAAGCTTTTGAAAAGCAGGCAGAAGTCCTGGCAAAGCGCTGGAACAAAGACGGAGTTAGTTCAGAAGTGGAAGCCTTTGATCCCAAAACGGGGGTATACAGTTATACAAAAGAGCAGAACGGAAGAGTGTTAAACCAGGAGAAACTGGTCTCACAGCTTTTGGATGCTGCAGAAGCTGAAAACTTTCAGGCTGAGATAACAGCAGAATTTACACCCCAGGTGCCGGAGAGAACCCAGGCACAGGCAAAGGAGCAGTATAAGGTAATTGGAACATTTACCACAAAGACTACCACGAATAAGAACCGTAATCAGAATATCAGCCTTGCTGTCCAGGCAATCAATGGCATGATCTTAAAGCCTGGTGAGGAATTTTCCTTTAATAATACCACTGGAAACCGTACCAAAGAGAAGGGATACCGGCCGGCAGGCGCATATCGGAATGGCGTACTGATTGAGGAGCCAGGAGGCGGCGTATGCCAGGTTTCCACCACGCTGTATCATGCCATTATTGAAGGCGGGTTTAAAACCACGGAACGCAATTCCCATAGCTTCGCCCCATCCTATGTGGAAAAGGGACAGGATGCCATGGTCAGCTTTGACGGTTATGCCGGTCCGGATCTGAAATTTGTCAATACCGGAAGCGCTTCCGTTGTTTTAAGGGCATCCTTAGAGGGAACTACATTAAAGATTTCTGTTGTTGGTATTCCGGTTCTGGAGGATGGTGTGAAGGTGGTCATTCGTTCAGAAAAGGTCAAGGATTCTGATCCCCTTCCAGTCACTTATGAGGAAAATACAGCACTGCCTTATGGAACAGAAAAGGTGGTGGATAAAGGAACCCTGGGCGGATATTATAAAAGCTACCGGTTACTGGAAAAGGGAGGCACTGTAATAAAAGAAGAACCTCTTCATAACAGCAGTTATAAAAGCAAGCCGGAAGTAATTCAGAGAAACACTACCTTAAAACCGGAAGAAACGGTGCCGGAAACGCCGGAAGAATCAGAGAGCAGCTCTGTACCGGCAAAAGATCAGGGTGAGACTCATGAGGCAGAGGAGATTGGTCCAGGTGTTACAGGACCAGGCAATTCGTAATATGCCATTAAAAAGAACAGGATTGAAAGAGCCATACAATGGCGGTTTCAGTCCTGTTCTTTTTCTGTTTTACTGGCTTTACAAATAGTTATAAGAGCAGTATAGCTACATTGTAAGTACGGTCATATTTACTTATGTATATGGTACAAACCCTTTTGAATAAGATTTTTAGGAGGTGAGAATCATGGATTTATCCAAAGTAATTACATATGAAAAAAAATGGGGTGAAAAGCAGACGGCAGTTTTAGTGGAGCGCTGCTATAAAGGAGAGGAATCTGTAAAGACGCTGGTTCTTGGCCTGTTAAAAAAACGTCTGGAGGCAGAGCGGCGTCAGATATGACAGGGGAAAAAAATGGAGAGAACGGACACTTTAAAGCAGCTATCTACATGCGCCTTTCCAAAGATGACGGAACTGGGGAGAGTGCAAGCATAAATAACCAGCGGAGTATGCTTCGTTCCTATGCCGCCCGGAATGGTTATTTTATTTATGGAGAATACGCCGATGACGGCTACAGCGGGACTACGTATGAACGTCCTGCATGGAAACGCCTGATTGCCGATATAGAGGCAGGGCGGGTAAATCTTGTGATAACCAGAGATCTTTCCAGGCTTGGAAGGGATTACATACTCACCGGGCAATATACAGAGATCTATTTCCCGGCCAAAGGCGTTCGCTACATCGCAGTAAATGACGGCTACGATTCCCAGAATCCGGGAAATGACCTGGCTCCTTTTCAGAATATTGTCAATGAGATGTATGCCAGAGATACATCAAAAAAAATCCGCAGTGCATTAAGGACTAAGATGGAAGCAGAGGGCATTTATCGGAAATTTTGCCCCTTACGGCTACAGAAAGGATCCTGACAATAAAAACCACCTTTTAACTGATCCCGTAACTGCACCGGTTATCCGGGAAATATTTGAACGTGCATCAATGGGGGAGGCCCCAGGGAGTATTGCAAAGCTTCTTAATAATAAGGGGATAATAACTCCGTCCGGTTACCAGTGTTTTAAACGCCATGATTTGTTTTTGGAAACAGAAGCGGAAAAAAAAGGCTGGACCTCCGGTACCATCTGTAAGATACTATCCAATCCGGTCTATACAGGAGATATGGTTCAGGGGAAGTCCTCGAAACTTTCTTTTAAAAGCAAGATTACCTTAAGTACCCCGAAGAAGGACTGGATCGTTGTAAAAAATAAGCATGAGCCTATCGTATCCAGGGAATTGTTTCAACTTGCGGGGAGGCGGTGCATTTCACGTAAAATATTTAAATCCTCCGGTTTTTTCAATGCTTTTTCCGGATTGGTATATTGCGGAGACTGTAAACGGGCTATGACTACAACTGGAGCAGGTCAAAATGAAAACAGAAAACTGGTCTGCAGTGGTTATAAACAGTATGGAAAAAGAGTCTGTACCAATCACTACATGGATTACTATCTGCTTTGCCAGATTGTGACCCAGGAACTGACATCCCTTATTCACGTGACAGAGGAAGAGAAGAGAGAGCTTATAACAGCACTGGAGGAGTACGGAAAAAGTATGAATAAACCGGAAGAACTGCGGGCTGCCGCAGCTTTAAAAAAACGGGAACGGGAGATTGACAGGATCATTGGTACTCTTTATGAGGACCGGGTGAAGGGAACTGTGGAGGAGGATCGTTTTTGCAAACTTCTTGCAACCTATGAACAGGAACAGAGTGAGGTCCGGGCTGAAACTGCCGCCTTGAGCCAGATCAATGCTCCTATGTGGAAAAACAGGGAAGATTCCGAAGATGATGTGGACCTTTTGCTGAATGAAATAACAAATAACAGGATTCCCTCTCTGGATCTGCTGCACCAGTTCATTGACCGGATTGATATCTTTCAGTCCGGAGAAGATCCACATCAGAAAGAAAAACAGTTTCAGACCATTCGGATCTGTTACCGTACAGCGCCTCCAGGCAGCAAAAAAGCATAGATTCTTTCTGTCATGTGCATGGGCTTCGGCTGTAATGCGGCAGGGATTGTAGGCTGCCGGATCATTGATTCTCCCAGAGAACGCCTTATTGCAATGATCACCAATAACTTTGTTCCCTGCAATGGACGTTTTCCAACCATGATTGCAATTATTACCATGTTTTTTATTGGAGGAACAACCGGATCATTTTCCACCGTATTATCTGCGGGGATTTTATCAGGTATCATTATCCTTGGAATCCTGATGACCCTGTTAATATCCAAAATCCTCTCTGTAACTATACTTAAAGGGATCCCCTCCTCCTTTACCCTGGAGCTGCCCCCCTACCGCAGGCCTCAGATCGGAAAGGTTATCGTCCGGTCTATATTTGACAGGACACTTTTCGTCCTTGGCAGAGCCGCTGCAGTGGCTGCTCCGGCAGGATTAATAATCTGGCTGATGGCCAATATCACAGTGGGAGACATGACACTGTTATCCATTTGTTCCGGATTTTTAGATCCCTTTGCCAGAACTTTCGGTCTTGACGGAGTAATTCTTCTGGCATTTATCCTTGGTTTCCCAGCCAATGAGATTGTCGTTCCAATCATTATCATGGCTTATCTTTCCGAAGGAAGCATTCGGGAGATCAATGATTTATCTGTATTAAGGGATCTTTTAACAGCCAATGGCTGGACCTGGATAACAGCTGTCAGCACACTGCTTTTTTCCCTGATGCACTGGCCCTGTTCCACCACCTGCCTGACCATAAGGAAGGAGACCGGGAGTGTGAAATGGACTCTTCTGTCCTGGTTTATACCAACCGTAACAGGGGTGATTGTCTGCTTTTTGTTTACAACTGCTGCAGGGGCGTTCCTGTAATGTTTAAAATCCTTTCTGATTGTCTACAATAGGGGTAAGACATTCATAGAAAGGAGGGAGAAGCGTGAACAGGAGTTACCACGTTTACGCCCTGTCAGACCGACTGAAGGCCAGGAAAATTGAGCGGGAGATTGCAAAGGTTGATGGGGTGAAAGTAATAAAGATCACGGAAGACTTGAAATTAATGAACATTGAGATGGAAAACAGCAAGATTACGGCTGTCATGGAGCGGGTGGTAAATATCTGCAACCGCATTTCTAACGGCTGTGAAGTGCATTATAAGTTTACGTAAAAATAATAAAAAGAGGGCTTGAATGGATGCATTTAAGTCCTCTTTTCCTTTTAATGGGCGGTCTTTGCGTATTCGCCTATCTTTTTGTCCATATTTGAAATGTGTTTTGTCAGCCATTCCAATACCATCTGGTTTGCATTTAAAATCACAAGTAAATTGCCGCCTGATGAATTATAATCGTTTCTTAGCTTGGTTAGCTGGGTGATAAAAGCGGTGTGAGCCTGTTTCTGTTCTGCATAACCCGGATAATGGATCTTCTGCATGTAGACTTCCTCGTCTGCGAAATGCTTCTTTGTATAATTATCAAGAAAATCTAACAGTTCCCCCACATATTCCTTTGCCTTATTATTCTTTCCTGCGTCAAAAAGTGCCTCCGCTTTCTCAAACCACATCTTATGCTGATCATCAATCATTGTAATCCCTACAGATAAATTTTGTGTCCATGGCATAACCATATCCTCCTTGGTAATAATAGTATTTATTATTATTATAATACTCTTTACCCCAAAAAGCAAATCATATTTACCAGAAAGAGAAGAAAAAAATCCAGATTATATTGAAGATAAAAATTTGACGTTACTCTCCTGCAATGATATAATTTTTATCTAGTAAACAGTAAGGGAGAACAACTATGGATGCAAATGGAATCCGTCTGAATAAATATTTAAGTGAGGCAGGTGTCTGTTCCCGCAGGGAGGCGGACCGGCTCATAGAGGCAGGAAAGGTAAAAATCGACGGACAGACTGCAGCTCCGGGACAGAAGGTACTCCCGGGACAGTCAGTTATCGTGAAGGGACGTCCTGTCCGTGCAGCCAAAGGGGAAGCAGGCCATAAGGCAGAGCCTGTCTTTTTAGCAGTCCATAAACCCCGGGGAGTGGTATGTACCACCTCAGACAAGGACCGGGCTCCCAACATCGTGGATCTGGTAAACTATCCTGTGCGGATTTATCCCATCGGCCGTCTGGACAAGGAATCCGAGGGATTGATTCTTATGACCAACCAGGGAGATTTAGTGAATAAAATCATGCGCAGCGGTAATGCTCATGAAAAGGAATATTTAGTAAAAGTGAACCGTCCTGTTACGGATGATTTCATCAGAAAGATGCGAAAGGGGGTTACTCTTTCCGAGTTAAATGTAACCACAAAGCCATGCTTTGCTGAGAAGGCAGGAGAGAAGGCATTTCGTATCGTACTAACCCAGGGATTAAACCGCCAGATTCGCCGAATGTGCAGCCAGCTTAACTTTGAAGTGCGCATGTTAAAGCGAATGCGGATCATGAATATTGAATTAGGAGATTTAAAGCCGGGTGCTTACCGTGAACTTTCCCGGCGTGAATACCACCAGATGAAAGAGTCTTTAAAAAGCTCGACCAGTCTTTCCTATCAAGAACAGAAAAAGGAGAAATCTGATGGACGACAAATTAAAAAGAATTAAAGAGCTGATAACCCTGTTACAGGAGGCGGGAAAGGCATACTACCAGGAAAGCCGGGAGATCATGAGCAATTATGAGTATGACCGTCTCTATGATGAACTGACAGGTCTGGAGAAGGAAACCGGAATCGTTTTATCCAACAGCCCCACCCAGAATGTAGGCTATCAGGTCCTAAGCGAGCTTCCCAAGGAAGCCCATGATTCTCCCATGCTTTCTCTGGATAAGACAAAGAGCACGGAGGATTTAGCGGACTGGCTGGGAGACCAGCGGGGAATTCTCTCATGGAAGTTAGACGGACTGACCGTGGTTTTAGTCTACCGGGAGGGAACTCTTCAAAAAGCGGTAACCCGGGGAAATGGAGAGATCGGAGAAGTAATTACCAACAATGCCAGGGTATTTGCCAATATTCCTCTTACCATATCATACCAGGGAGAGCTGGTTTTAAGGGGAGAGGCTGTAATAAAATATTCTGACTTTATCCAAATCAATAACGAGATCGAGGATGTGACTGCAAAGTATAAGAATCCAAGGAATTTATGCAGCGGTTCCGTCAGACAGTTAAACAACCAGATTACCGCCCGCCGAAACGTGAATTTTGAGGCATTTGCTCTGGTTTCCGCCCCAGGTATTGATTTTAAAAACTCCAGAGATGAGCAGTTTCAGTGGCTGAAAGCCCAGGGCTTTGATGTAGTGGATTATAAGATGGTAACGAAAGAAAACATAGGTGAGGCAGTTGCTGAATTTGCAAAAGCTGTACCGGAAAATGACATTCCATCAGATGGCCTGGTGCTTTTGTATGATGATATCGCTTATGGAGAGTCTCTTGGACGGACTGCAAAGTTTCCCCGCAATTCCATTGCTTTTAAATGGGCTGACGAGATCCGGGAAACAACACTGAAAGAAATTGAATGGAGTGCATCAAGAACCGGTCTGATTAACCCGGTAGCCATTTTTGAGCCGGTGGAGTTAGAGGGCACGACTGTAAGCCGTGCCAGTGTGCACAATCTAAGTATAATGGAAGCTCTGGAGTTGGGGGAAGGGGATCAGATTACGGTTTACAAGGCGAACATGATTATTCCTCAGATTGCCGACAACTTAACCAGAAGCGGAAAAATAAAGATTCCGGACCAATGCCCGGTCTGTGACGGCAGGACGGAGATTCGTCAGGTTAATGATGTAAAAAGTTTATATTGCACCAACCCGGATTGTCAGGCGAAGCGAATCAAAAGATTCTCCCTGTTTGTAAGCCGGGATGCTTTAAATATTGATGGTTTATCAGAAGCCACATTGGAGAAGTTTATCGGAGCCGGATTTATCCGGGAGTTTGCCGATATATTTCATTTAGACCAGCATGAGGAAGTCATAACCCAGATGGAGGGGTTCGGCAAAAAATCTTATGACAATTTAATTCAGGCAGTCAAAAAGGCGTCCCATACGACACTGCCCCGTCTGATCTACGGACTTGGAATTGCCGGAATTGGTGTTGCCAATGCCAAGATGCTCTGCCGGGAGTTCCGCTACGATTTTGACCGAATGCGTCATGCGCAAGAAGAGGAGCTGACTGCTGTCTCCGGCATCGGAAAGGTGCTGGCGGATGCATGGATTACTTACTTTAAGGACGAGAAGAACAACGTGCTGACAGACCGTCTGTTAGCGGAGGTTACCATTGAGCAGGAAACAGAAACCGTGGGAGAGAAGCGGTTGGAAGGAATGACATTCGTCATTACCGGATCTGTGGAGCGGTTCGAGAACAGGAAGGCACTTCAGGAGGCAATCGAAGAACAGGGAGGCAAAGCCACCGGATCGGTTACTTCTAAAACCACCTATTTAATCAACAACGATACCACATCCAATTCATCGAAAAATAAAAAGGCAAAGGAACTGGGAGTGCCCATTATTTCAGAAGAGGATTTCATAAAACTGCTGGAGGGATAAATTATGCCGATTAAAGTACAAAAGGATTTACCTGCGAAGGCCATACTGGAAACAGAGAACATATTTATCATGGACGAGGACCGGGCCTTAAGCCAGGACATACGTCCCCTTGAAATCCTGATTATTAATTTAATGCCGATTAAAGAAGAGACAGAAACGCAGCTTCTGCGTGCATTGTCCAATACTCCGCTGCAGGTGGACTGTACATTTTTGATGCTGGAGAGTCATACTTCAAAGAATACTTCTGCCAGTCATTTAAATAAGTTCTATGTGTATTTTGACGAGGTAAAAGAGAAGAAATTCGATGGTATGATTATCACAGGAGCCCCTGTTGAGAATATGGAATTTGAAGAGGTGAATTACTGGGAAGAACTGACAATGATTATGGAGTGGAGCAAGGCAAATGTAACCAGCTCCCTTCATATCTGCTGGGGCGCCCAGGCAGGGCTTTATTTTCATTATGGAGTGCCAAAGTATAAGAGGGATAATAAGCTTTCTGGTATTTACAGACATAGGGTGCTGAATAGGAAGGTGCCGCTGGTACGAAGCCTTGATGATTATGTGATGGCGCCTCATTCACGGTATACGGAAGTGAGGAGAGAGGATATTGAGAAACATCCGGGGCTGGAGATTCTGGCGGAATCAAAAGAGGCTGGGATCCTGATGGTAACCAGTGAAGATGGGAAGCAGGTATTTATTCAGGGACATCCGGAATATGACCGCATGACGTTGAATGGGGAGTATCACAGGGATTTGGATAAGGGATTGAATCCGGAAATTCCATGCAATTATTACGAGGACGATGATCCGGATACCATGCCGGTGTTGTGTTGGAGGAATGCAGCGAATACGATTTATGGGAACTGGTTGAATTATTATGTATATCAGGTGACGCCGTATGAGTTGTAGGGAAGTGGCGTAAAAGCCCAGTGTTTATGGGATTTGTAGAGAATTGGAAGTGTTATAAGTTGTCGTAAAATACCATAAATTTTGGGGTGAAAATGGAGTCAAAAGGTGTCAAAATGGAGTCGGAATTTTGGGCGAAAATGGGACGGATATGGGCTGAAATAGGGTAGTAAAAAGAATAGCTATTGGAAGAAAAATGATAGATCGTTTTATAAGATAATTTGTATTATGGGAATCAGTATATAAAATGTATAAGAAGCAGTATGCATGAGAATGACAATGCCTCAAAGGGGAAAGGTCATGGAGAGCATGCTGCTTTTTGTTTTATTAGATTAATGATTTTGTGAAAGGTTGATTTATTAATGAATAAATTATATGATGATATTGGATATGAGCATCTTGCAAAGAATCTTATATAACAGGTAGAACTAAGCTATGAAAGAAGGGAGACCATAAACTTTCGTCTTAATGGAAAGAGTTTCAAAGATGCTGAAATTATCCAGTTGATAGATTTGGTGGCTGGTGCTGGTAAACGGTACGACAATCGAATAGATTGTATGAATACAATTCTTCTTTATGAGATTCATAAGTAGGACTGCCTAAACTGAGATAAAGCAAAGGAGATAGTTTGTAGGATATCTAAAACAGTTTTACGAAAAGAACTGGCAGATTCAATTATTTTATCAGCACCCAAAATATATGATATATGTATGAACAGAATAGAGACTACTGTAAGTCTGGATATGAAAAAAATGGAAAAGTGTACAACGACTTTGAAGGAGTATTGATTTACTACAAACAGTATGGAAAAGTAGATGGAGAAATATCTGAAGTACTGGAATTTAATTCCATAATGGAATTTTTGTATCTGGGAAGAAAATCAAAGGCAATTAATTAGGAGGAGATCAAAATGCAAAAATTATTATATTATCCCAATTTTGAAATTCAAGACATAAATTTTTTGAAGTTTGCACTTATATATATTGATGAAATAAAACCAATTATTCCAATGTGTGCAATGGATGCATTAAGTGATGAAACAAAAGAAATAATAGGTTATACAGATTTGATTCAACCACTCCAACCGGGATTTCAGGCTGGACAACTGGCATCAATAGCAACGATAGATTTTTTGGAAAAGCGTGATAACTTTACTCGTTATTCGTATGGGATGAGACCAAAAGCAAAGCAATATATATATTTAACTGGAAATAGAAATTACACTTTGTATTCCGATAAATACACATATGAATTTGAAAATTACTGTCTTGAAAATAATCTCGCAGAGCGTTGCATGGCTGGAATGAGAATAGAGGAAAACGTTGCTTATTCGTTTATGAGTGTTTTAGCAGATTTGGTTTCGAAAGAAAATGAAATTGATATGATAACTGATTGCAAACGTTATGCAGATTATCATTTGTATGCACCAAATGGAAGAAGTGATTTGAAGATGAATATGCGCCTTGATGAGATAAAAAGAGAAATTGAATTTCAGATTCCAGTTGATATTAGACATATACCTGTGCAGGAATTTCTTAGATTAAGAGCTGATGAACATTTTAATGAAATAAGAAAAAAATTTGTTAAAGAGTTGAATAAAATATTAGATGAGCAGCATGTTGATATGTCAAGAATAGATTTATATAATTACTTTGCTTGTAAAGAAGAGCTAATAGGCTTGCTAAAAGAAGCATTCCTTTCATGTGCTGCTATTATGGTGGGTTCATATTCATTTGGAAGTGCACTGGTAAATCCGGAAAGGTCATTAGCCTTCTTTGCCAATATTGCAAATTCAGTCGTTAATTTGGCTGTGTTAAAACAGAGTGGGTCTGAATCTAAAAGATATATTGAACAGCTGGAGACGAAAAAACAGGCGCGTAGATATCTGGCAAGACTGAATAAATTGGGACTAGCAACTTTATAGCTGAGAAATGAAGAAAATTCTAAGAATTGTTTTAGAGATTCATATACCGATAATTATAATGGTGTCATAAAAAAGTACGTGATAACCACAATCGGAGGGTAGGTGAACGAATGGAATATACAATGTTAGAGAATGGACTGGATTTAATTATTTTTGGAATTACTCATCTTTAAGGAGCAGAAATAGAAGTTTTAAATAGAACATTCTGTAAAATGAATTAAATATGTATAATTTATCAATAGGCATTGAAATTGTTTTTAAAAGTAGTTTCCACTGACGTTGAAAAAAGTATATTGAAGATATTACAAGGGGGGGAGGGGCTGAAATCCAATAACTAGAGGCATTTGAGACGGAGACGGCTCAGATGCGTGTCTAGCCATGTCGGTGGGGTAAAATATTAATCTTAGAGATTTTTATGAGTAAAAAAATAATGACGTATAATGGGAGTAGTAGATGTTTTTTATTGAATATAGTATTCTAAAATGTTGTAAAATAAAATCGTAGTTGTATAATTAATTATTATGTGTACACTTCGATAAAGTGTAAGAAGATTGTAGCGAAGTATTTAAGATTAAAAATTGATTTACGGGGATGTTATTTAAAAAATATTTATAAGTGTTAATGGGAGATTTAATGGCTTGTTATGATGCAGGAAAGTTGCTGAAGGAAAAGATGAAAATAACAGAAACAAATTATGAAGAATTTTATTTTGGAAATGCATGTGAAAATTTTATTCAAAGTGAATTTTATACGTTAGGTTATGAGGCACTTAAAACTTCTCCTGATATAGGATATGATTTGCTCGTAACAAATTGTGCTCGAACAAAATTCTTGAAAGAAGAACCTAAGCAGTACAATATTCAGGTAAAAGGGCGAGCATGTTCTGAATCAAAAGCAACGTTTTACATAAAAAAAGATGATATTAGTATGCTTATGAGCGATGATAATGGTATATTGATTTGCGTTTTTTGCCATCCAATTTTTTCTGATGGGCGAGAAAATATTATAGAATATAGAGTTCCTGATCCAGTAATTTATACACACATGTTTGAGGATTTTTCGCGACAATTATTTAATGACACGGCGTATCCATCATTAAAAGTATTGAAAGAAAAGAATTTATCATATGTTGGTTTTGCAAGAGACTATATTTGGTTTAATAATACACATGTGAGAAGATTAATGAATGGAGGCTATTTCTATGAATATGAAGATAATTATTGCATTTCATTTGGAATAGATGAAGATATAAAGTATCCTATTGACCAGTATGGAAATAGACTTTTGACAAGTGATTTGTACGAAAATGAAGGAGGTTATTCATATGAATTAAGTCATATAAATTATATGTTTTCAATGACAGGAGACTCAATGGATGGAAAGATGTTCAAGGGAGAAATTTACATTTAAGTATTACATTAATGGTTATATTAGTTGAATTTACAAATTTTTCAGCTTCGGCGGTTAGCTAGTGGGAAACAGATACATCTTGCCCGGATATTTCCTTGCTTTGCCCGATTGCACGTACACTGGGTACTAACGTAGATAAATTGGAACACGAGCGAGGGTCTTTTTATGAAAGCATATCTGCGGATGGGAAACTGGGAAGAGGCAAAGAGGAGTGCGATAAAAATGATGAATGATATCGTTGGTACGCTTCAGAATCCAAATCCATTGCTATTCTAAGAGGAAGGAAAATCAGCAGTAACAAAAGAAATGTTATTAGAGGGATTATTGAATGAAGAATCATTGTCCGAGTTTCAGCAGGATGAAGAATTTCAAATAGCAATAAAAAAATTGAAACAGGATATACAAAATTGTAAAAAAATCTAATTTATTATGAGGGTATTTAAAGTCTTGAAATGACTTTAGGAACGCCCTCTTTTATTATCTTTCTATCAATAATGACTTGTGAATTAAGAAAATTGTATCAATATAGCTGGTATATTCTAAAAAAAAATACATCATTCTGCTATTCTTACAAAGAAGATGGCTCTTTTATATTGATATGAAAATTAGATGATGATTTCGTGCACATAAGTAATGCAAAAACTAAGACTAAAATGCCTTTAAACTTTTTCATTTCATTCCCCTTTTCTTTACGTAAAATTTAACTGCCAAAACTGATATTATAAAATTGACTGTTATGTTACAAATAGCATATATACAACCATTAATAAATAATTCAATTCCATTTACCGCTTTTATCTGATTCCAAAAGACTATTCCTATCACCAAATTTATTAGCAAAGGAAATAATACATAGTGATGAATACATTTTTGAAAAAATTTAACGGATAAAATTGAAGTTAACGCCGTTAATATAATTATTATAAATATGCCCAAGAACCACCTCATATCATAAGCTGCTAAATTAATAATGCCGACTACTAATGCACACAATATTAATGTTTTGAAAAAAAATAACAAAAGTAATTTTAATGAATTATTTATTTTGAAATTGATTATCAGATTATTTTCTTCATCTTTATTAAAAATCATTATTTAGTTCTCCTATATGTATTTTTTGGTATAATTAATGTAACACTGGTTAATATAAAAAACAACCCAAGTGCCAAAATTATACATGTTAAGTGCCAAAATTTGCACATACTAGAATAGATTATCCTAGAAAGTTCAATATTGATATATCTTATATACGAACAAACCCATAAATACATGAAACCGATAAATCCGGATATAAACTATATAAATAGGTAGATGATAAATTGAAGTATAAGGCATGTTGGATAGTAATATCTGATATGCCTGTTTTTGGAGTTAAAAGATTATTATAAGACTGAAATTCTAATAAAAATGCTTTTTAACTAAATTTTCGAAAGCATATGATTCTTAATGTAGAAATGACGTGGGTTATCGTATATAATGAGAAAGATTATTCAAACTTGTATGCAAAATATCAATAAAACTGCCAATACCCGGTAGTTAGTGCCAGCATGATACACCGCGAATAAAAGACATAGGGTATGATCTAGAGGAGCAAATGTTAAAAAAAATATACTACTACTTAGCAATCTTATTATCATTATTTCTATTGTAATCGGATTTATCGGCATCGTATATCGAGATACCACAGCGTACCAGGATCTGGCGGAAAAACATTTGGAAAATATCTTAAGCTTGGCTAATAAGGATATTTCCAACCATGTAGAAGACTCTATGACTAAGCCAGTGATGGTTTCAAAAACAATGGCGAATGATGAATTCCTGAAAAAATGGCTTTCACAGGAACCTCAAAATGTTGGGAATGATACATACCTGAAACAATTATATAATTATTTACACACGTACCGGAATAAATATGGATATACCACAGTATTTTGTATTTCAGCTGAAACAGAAAATTATTATTATCAGGGCGGCTTTAATAAGACAATTTCAAAGACAGACGATCATGACGTCTGGTATTATAATTTTATTAAATCGGGTAATGAATATGATCTTGAAGTAGATACCAATGAGACAAAGAATGATTATATTACGGTCTTTGTTAATTTCCGTGTAGAAGGCAGCGATGGATCACTTCTGGGTGTAATTGGTGTGGGGTTACAGGTCGATTCCCTGGGGGATACAATCTATTCTTATGAAAAAGATTATGGAATGTCGGTTCATATCATTAATGTCATGGGAGCCGAAACTTCCTTTAAAGGGGATACCGATATTTTTATCAGTGAAGAGGACTTGCAAAAACGCGTTGGGATTACAGAGAGACTTCAGTTAAACAGGTCTGAAATCCCGAGCATGCAATGGTACACGTCTGAAGGAAAACGAAAATGCTTAATCACACAGTATGATAAAATGCTCGGATGGTATTTAGTCCTTGAGATGGATACCAGTTCCATTAGTCAGGTGTTTCAGGAACGTGTAAAAAGCAATGTATTTTTTATGCTTGTTGCATTGGCAGCCTGTATTGTGGTTTCCACATCTGTTTTTATCAATTGCAATCTGCGTATTGTTAAAATTGAGAATACAGATGAGTTAACGGGACTTCCAAATCGAAAGCAATTCTCAAGACGGTATCTGTCATTTCTTCGAAAGAACCGGAAGAGACAAAAAACGCTATTTATGTTTGACATTGACCATTTTAAGGATATTAACGATTCATACGGCCATATATTTGGGAATTCAGTCATTAAAATGGTTGGGGAGGACTTACAAAATACAATTGGCGAACATGGGATTGCGGCACGATGGGGTGGAGACGAGTTTTTCGGGGTCTTATTAATGGGTCCCGATGAGGCAAAGCAAATTATGGAACAGTTTATGGACTCATTGAAAGGCGTGGAAAAGAATGAAAAATACCATGTGACCATCAGTGTGGGGATTTCAGCGGTGGATGAAGACCTTAGTATGGAGCAGATGGTTAAGAAAGTTGATGAGGCGCTATATCATTCCAAAAAAAGCGGACGGAATCAGATTACAATTTTATAATGCTATATTCGTTGGGCAAAGAATAGAAAACGTACCTTTTGGCTTTGGGTTCAAATGCACTTTTTAATAAAAATAGAATATTATAGTAGAGGTAATAAAAATTAAAGGAGAGAAGATGTCTAAACAAAGTGCTTCTTCTAAAATAGCAGATAATGCAATGCCAAACAAAGGATATCCTGTAAAGGATGAGACGATGTCAATTCAGGTTGATAAATATTTTGGACGACTTATGAATTTTATAGAAGAACGTAATCTGGAAGATATTAAGTCTGCAATTAAACAAAATTTACAATATTGTCAGAAAAAAGATGGTCCGGTTTATAATGCAATCGTTAATTATTACAACCGTTACAGCAGTCTGTGGGGCGGTTATGATCCTAATAAGCAAATATTCGATCTGGTGGATAACCGTGCAGATGCATTAGTGAATCATAAAAAGGATTTTGAATGGCTGTATGAGCGGCTAGGTGATTATAGATCTAAAAAGATACTATTAAATATCCTTTCATATTGGCTTAAAACTGATAAGACTTTTATTGGAGATATCTGTGATAAGTGTTTTGGCCAGTATTTTGATCTTGATCTGATACACTGCGATAATAATGAGGTTTTTGTGGATATCGGAGCTTATATAGGGGATACTCTGATACAATATACAAATATGTTTGGTAAAAATTGTTATAAGCAAATTTATTGTTATGAAATTGTACCCGCAAATGTACAATCCATTTATAAAAACGTAGATGCTTTTAAACTGGAAAATGTGGTAGTGCGTGAGATGGGGGTAAGTGATAAAAAAGGATTTATGTATTTAGAGGAAGATGGCGTTTCTTCAGTCCGCCAACTTTCAAAAGATGGAACTATCCGGACTCCAACCGTTACCATAGATGATGATATTAAGGGGGAAGTCACGTTTATTAAGATGGATATCGAGGGCGGAGAAGAGAGTGCATTATTAGGATGCAAAAATAAGATTGCCCAGTATCACCCCAAAATGGCATTAAGTGCTTATCATAATCATAAAGACCTATGGAAATTAGCGCGTATTATTGATGAAATTGATCCGTCTTATCAGTTTTATCTGCGCTATTATGGATTTCCGCTTGTCCCCACGGAATTTTTATTATATGCATTGTAACGTCCAGAACTCAGACAATCCCAAACTTTGAGAAAACCTTCAGACTGTTGTAAATAAATCTACACAGCCTGAAGGTGATATTGACATATATTCATTGACATATATTCATCAACTGGCTATAATACAATTTTGGGAGGAATTAAATGAGAATATCAAAAGAACCAGAAGTCCGTAAACGTGAAATTGCAGATAATGCTATGAGATTATTCTGTGAAAAAGGTTATGAGGCAACTTCTATGAAGGATATTGCGAAAGCAGTCAATGTCGTTCCAGGCCTTTGCTACAACTATTTTAAGTCAAAGTATGAATTATATGAATTTGCCATTGCTCTGTATGCCAATGAGTGCCTTGCCCCATTAATTGAGATTCTGCAAACAGAGGAAGAATCACTGGATGCATTCTATGAAAAAATAGTGGCTGCTTTTATCCGGAATGATGGAAAAGAAAAGTATCACGATTTTTTTCATAAAGATGGTAATCAATTATTTCATAAGCAGTTAGAAATAGTGATGAATGATAAGATTCAGCCATATATAGAAAACTTTATTGCCTGTCTTAACAAAAAGGGACAGTTAAAAGTTGAAGATCCTAAAAGTGCATCAAGGTTTATTGTATATGGGCAATCCCCGATTGTAAATGATGATACCCTGACACCAGAAGAAAAAGCAGAAAAAGTAATGTCGATGATAAAATTAATATTGAAATGACAGATACCTCGGTAAATTTCCGGGGTATAAAAATATTTATCGAATGAATAAGTATCAATGAATAAAATTCATAGAAATCATGGAGGTAAATTTAAATGGATTTAGGATATGAAAAAGCGTCAGTTTTATACAGGCTCATTGACGAATTGGGAAACAACAAGATTACTTATTAAAGAGCCACAACGGGTAAACGATGGTATGCCTGTTATTGAAATAGAAGAATTAATGACAAGGAATGGATTTTACAGAGAAAGTTATAATTTATCTAATAATACATATAGTGCAGTTTATAAAAAGAGGAGAAATCAATGAAGAATGTGGCATTAATAACAGGTGCAACCAGCGGACTTGGTCTGGCTTATGCAAAGGAGTATGCGAAAAGGGGATACAATCTCATTATTACCGGGAGAAGGGAAGATAAGATTAAGGCAAATGCTGTAAATTTGGAAAATACGTTTAACGTAAAAGTCAAAACAATTATTGTAGATCTGGCAAATGAAGAAGGTTTAGATATTCTTCTTTCTGGTATACGGGATGATGAAATTGAAGTATTAGTTAACAATGCAGGGTTCGGATTAAAGCCTTTTTTTTCAGAAGTGATAAAGGAAGATATAGATCGAATCATGTTTTTACAAATGAATACTGTAGTTATACTAACCCAGAATGTATTAAAACAAATGCTGGTCAGAGACAGGGGAACAATTATTAATATTTCTTCCGATGGTGCATTTGCAGTAATGCCAAGAAATGTCTTATATTCTTCAACAAAACTATTTATCCTGAATTTTACTGAAGGTCTATACATGGAACTGATAGATTCCGCGATTCGTGTGCAGGTGGTATGCCCGGGTTTTATTGATTCGGATTTTCATGAAAGTGCAGGAATGAATGTAGTTAAGAAAAAAACAGGGTTTATGAAATTTATGGATCCAGATAAAATAGTTCATTTAGCAATGAGAGATTTAAAGATAGGACGGGTGGTAAGTTTGCCTGGCTTGGATGTAAAAATAATCCAAATTATGAAAAAATTACTACCAAGAAAGATGTTTTATAAAATAATTATTAGCTTTGCGAGAAAAATGAAATAAAAAAGAGCGTTTATAGTATTAAAAAATTAACATTTTATAACATTTTCTATCCATTTTTTACAAATAACTTACTTATCTTTACAATAACATAACTTTCATTGACTTACAATTTTTACAAAGATATACTATTAGCGGATCCGAAATAGTTATTTAGGAGGTAGAGATATATATGAAAAGAAAGTATTTGGCAGTTACAGTATTATCAATGGCTATGGCAATAGGAACAGCGATGTCAGCGTTTGCTGCTGGCTTCGAAAGTACTCCCCAGGGAATGAAGTACAAATGGGGATCTGGCGATTATTGTACAAATAACTGGGTTAATTATAAAAGCCACTGGTTTTTCTTTGGGAATGATCAAATTATGCGTACCGGCTGGATTCAAAGAGATAACACCTGGTATTATGCAGCTGACACCGGAGAGCTTCAAGGCGGAATTATGAAAATCAATGGTAATGTCTACTACTTTAACACCAGTACTCTGCAAATGGTGACCGGGCCTTACTCCTATAATAATGACAGAAATTATTATACTGAAAACGGAACCACAGATGGGGGACCATATGTCTATACACAATGGAACAGTGATGGAACCATCAGACGGGGTAAAAAATTTGGCGTTCGTTAATTTTTATTATTGATAACTCTATACTAAAGAACCTTGCAGGCCATTAAAACGGCTGTGCAGGGTTTTTTTAGTACTTTAGACCAATTGGTGGTTACAATGATAGAAAATTATGGAGGTGCGTGCTATCTTGACAGATAAAAATATAACATTGGGACTTGCGAGTATTATATTTCTATTATAAAAGATCTCTCTTTCTCTTATTCTAGAGTGAGAAATCCAATATAGAAATTTAAAATATACAAACATTGATCAAAACTGATTGAAAAAAGAAGTGGTCAAAGGTGATGTAGAAACGCCAATTTTTTAGATGTATGGTTAAAACTGTGCATGAAAAATATGGCTCGGTTAGAATCCGGTATAAGCACTTTTTTGATGCTCGATAGAACACTCTATGATTGTATTATCATAGGGATTTCCCTCTTGGATATTCTATGGCTTAATAAATTATAAAAGCATTCTAAAATAACAATTGTAAAATATTAGGGAAAATGTCGGTCAGTATCGATATTTCTACATCTTTCTTAAATCAAACGGGTTTAATGTTATCTTAATTATATAAACCATTAATATTAATGGATTTAAATCCATTGATATAATAAAATTAAGGAGGAAACTGGAATGAGTGGAATGATCAATTTAACAAAAGAGGAACTTGACTTGGTGAAAGGAGGGGCTTGTAATTCTGATTATGGATATTATTTTTGTTGTCCTGCGAACAAGAAAAAACTACAGGAAAAAGTAAAAAAGTATCAGAAATCAGATTACGAAAAAGCTAAGAAATATATTCAGTTTGTTTATGAGTGTTGTGATCTCTAAGAAGTTTTGTGTTAATTTTGGGCTAGAGTCTTTATATACAAAGATTCTAGCCTTTTGATATAACTTTTTGCTAGAAACACAGACACGAATATAAATTATAAATAAATTTAACATATAATGGCAAAGGATGAAGACTTATGAGATATAAATGCATTAAACAGTATGATTCGGCGGATTGTGCAAGTGCTTGCATTGCATCTATAGTTTGGCATTATGGAAAAAAAGTATCATTATCTAAGATTCAAAATTATACAAATATGAATAAAGATGGCATTAATATAAATGATATTATTAATGCCTCCCAGAGGCTTGGCATGCTTGCTAGTGCAGCAAAAAAAACAGAAAAGTTTAATAGCAGTGAGATAGAACTGCCATGTATAGCACATGTTTATTTAGAAAATGGTGCAGGTCACTTTATTGTGATATATGATATTAAAAAAGATAATTTAATTATTTCTGATCCCGCTGTTGGTCTGATTAAAGTTGATAAAGATGGCTTTTTTAATTCTAATTATACAGAAAGTTCGCCATATAAATGGAGTGGGATATTAATATTTTTGAAACCAGGTAAAGATTTTACAAAGAATTCTGAAGAAACAAATAATAGAAAGTTTTGGAAGCTCGTAATATTCCAGAGAGAAAATGCTATAAAAATTATTATTTTATCTTTTTTATCAATGTTATTGAGTATTTTAATGTCATTCTATTTTCAGATAATTATAGATATTGTAATACCAAATAAGTGGGAATATTCACTTGTTTTAATTACTTTTATTTTTATTGGTTTAACTATTATAAATGCATATATAAGTAAATTACGAATAAAATTATCATTAGATATAAGTAAAAATATTAGTTTAAAGTTATCTTTAGATTATTTTGAGCATACATTGAATTTACCCCTTTCGTTTCATGAGTCAAGAAAAAATGGTGACATTATCTCTAGATTTCAGGATGCAAGTAAGATACAAGAGATATTAGTTACAAGTATTTTAGTGTTGCCAGTTGACATAATGTTTATAATAATTGTGGGAATTATATTATGTCTAAAAAGTATACAGCTGTTTATCTTAGTTTTAATAATGTGCATTAGTTATATTATCTCCATAGTTATTTATCGGGAAAAGTATTCGATACTAAATGCAAAACATATGAACCAACAATCTGTTATGACCAGTCATTTAGTTGATTGTTTAGATGGAATTGAGACAATTAAAGTTTACCAAAAGGAAAATAATATTTTTAACTCAGGAAAATTAAAGTTTAATAAGTGGCAGAATTTAATTCTTCAATTAGGTAATGTGGAAAATAATCAGGCTGCTTTACAGACCATAATTAATAGCGTAGGCGAAATATTAATTCTTTGTGTAGGAACGTTTGAGGTTATTCATGGGCTAATTACCCTTGGTGAGCTAATTACATATAACATATTAATCAGGTATATGTTAATGCCAATTAGTAATATAGTTAATCTGCAACCAGAGTATCATATGGCCAAGGTAGCTATGGAGCGTTTAGATTCAATAATGGATGCTCAAATAGAGTTTTACTCCGGGTATAATTTGGAGAGTATTAAGCGTATTGAAATGAGAAATATTAACTATAGTTTTAATTCATATAAAAATGTATTAAATCTAATTGGAATTAAGATTGATAAGGGTAAAAATATAGCTATCGTCGGGGATAATGGCAGTGGTAAGACTACAATAGCTAAGCTTTTAATGAAACTATATATGCCACAATCAGGTGAAATATTTATAAATAGTGTGGATTACTCAAAACTAAGCTTAAATTATGTACGTAAACATATTGGTTATGTCACTCAAGAAGATTTTATTTTTTCGGGTAGTGTGAAAGATAATCTGTTAATGGGTGAAATTAATATTTCTGAAGATCGATTAGTTGCTGTAGCTAAAATGATGGGAGTACATGATTTTGTAAGTATTATGCCAAGAGGATATGATAGTGTATTGACGGAACGGGGGAATAATATTTCAAAGGGACAAAGACAAAAGATAGCTTTAGCCAGAGCTGTGTTATATAATCCGGATTTTTTAATATTAGATGAGGCGACAAGTAATATGGATATTAACAGTGAACATAAAATTATTGAAACATTAAAGAAAGATACAAACATAACATTAATTATTATAACACATAGATTGAATAATATTCTGGATTGCAATCGAATTTTTGTTATGGATAAGGGTTATATTGTTGCAGAGGGAAGTCATGAGGATTTATTGAAAAATAGCCAACTTTATAGAAAATATTATGAGAATCAGGAGGGGAAATAATGAGGAAAAAGATAATAAATAGCATTATAGTTTTATTTGTATTATTATTTATTGGAGGAGGATTATTTTTTCTGGTGCCAAGGGTAAGAGAGGAAACTACTGGCAGCAGAAACATTAAATACACACTGGAACAATTATATAATCAGAGCGGACATTTTTACGTATATTTTAATCGGGAGGATTGTCCGTATTGCGATAATGTAAAAAAAGATATAGAAAAGTTTGCAAAAGATGAAAAGGTTATTATGGTTGATACAGAATTGTTAAAGGGCATAAAAAATTATGATTGGGATGCACATGAGGTCAAATACGATGTTGAAATTGGAGAAAAAACGGATGGAAGAGCGATAAAATTTTACGATGGTAAAACTGAAAAAGATATTAAGCAGTTATATCCGTCTTTGAATTATAAAATTTTGTGGGTTAATCAAAGATATGCAGAACTACATGAAGGAAAAAAATATGGAAAAGTATATGCAGTTTATACTCATCCTGTTTTGGAGAAAGAAGATTTAAAGAAAGAAAATTTAATAATACCCGCAGTTCCTATATTAATGGAGTTTCGTGATCATGTTGTAATTAATTATTTTTTTGATGATAAAGAGATTATAGCATTTTTAAAGTTGAATACAAAACCTTTAGATTCCTATTGGAATCTGGATTAAATAGGAGATAGTAGTATGAAAGCATTACAATTAGTATCCTTGACAAAGACATATGAAAGTGGCAATTTAAACATAAAAGTATTGGATGATATCAATTTATCCATTTATCCAAAAGAATTTGTCTCTATCATTGGTTCATCAGGAAGTGGAAAAACCACACTTCTTAACATAATAAGTGGTTTGGAATACCCTGACTCAGGCAGAGTTCTTATTAATGAATGTGATCTGGCAGATTTAAATGACGAAGAAAGAGCAAAGTTCAGATTAAAAAACATAGGCTTTGTTTTTCAGAATTACAACTTAATTCCAGTGATCAATGTGTTGGAAAACATAATATTGCCTGCTAAACTTGATGGTAGAAAAATTAATATAGATGAGGTGACTGAAATATCAAAAATACTTGAAATTGATGACAAGTTATATCAGAAGCCTAATTTCTTATCAGGGGGACAGCAGCAGAGAGTTGCAATAGCAAGAACTTTGTATACGAAACCGACTATTGTTCTTGCGGATGAGCCAACGGGTAATCTGGACTCAAAATCAAGTGAGAAAGTTATTAAACTGATGAAACGTATGAGCGAAACGTATGGGCAAACTATGATTGTTGTCACACATGATAATAAAGTAGCGGAAGCAGCAGATCGTGTTATACAAATAGAGGATGGAAAAGTAGTTAGTGATGGGAAATAATAAATATGATGTAAATCAAAACGTATTAAAAGTATTATTAAACGCCTATAGAAGAAGTAATAAAAAGCGTGATGCTGTTTTAATCTCAGGCGTTTCTATTATGATTGGATTAACGTTTATTATATTTAGCTTCCTATACGGTAAGTTAAATATAGATACATTAAAAAATGTACGGGAGGATGGCATTGCTGTATCTACTTATTTAGAATATGGAACAATAAATTTAGAGGATAAAATCAGAAGGCTTCCATTTGTGGACAATGTGGGTAAAGAAAAATTTGCTGGAAACATTTTCTTAAATGGTCAAAAGATCTGTACATGTATAGTAACGGATGATTTTACATATCAAGCTATGATAAAGCCAGCTTATACTAATATTATTGGGAACTATCCACAAAGCGTGGACGAAATAATGTTATCCGAAAAAACATTAAAATATTTGGGCATTGCTAATCCTAAGATTGGTATGAAGATAAATTTAGAGTTTTACTGGAACATTCTCAGTAAAGAGGAATTGACTGGTATTCAGACATTTGTTCTGTGTGGATATTATACAGATTATCACAATAGTTTAAGCGATAAATCAATTGCTTATATTTCCATTAACAGATGCAGGCTGGGAAATATTGATCTTTATCCATCCAGGATATTAATTGATGTTAAGACAAAGTATGGGAAAGCAGAACTAATTGAGAGAAATTTATATCAAAATATTCCTTTGAGTGATGACAACCAATATTTTATGAGCAGTGCGACTGCCCAGTACAGAGCAATGGAAAATATGGCAGGCGGATTGGGCAGTGCTATCGTATTTATATTATTAATTTGTTTCAGTATGTTTATTTTTGTTTATAATACTCTTTTTATTTCATTAAATTTTGATATCAGGCAGTATGGACTTTTAGAAGTGATAGGGGTGACAGGCAAACAAATTAAAATTATGATATATCGGCAGGTTTTAAGAATATATCTGGCGGGTTGTGTAATTGGTAGTGGAATTGGCGGATTCGTGGTGAATCAATTGCTGCCTGAGTTATTAAATCATATGTACCTTAGCAATGAAGGAAATGTCAGGGAGATAAGCGCTTTTAATAATAACTTCTTGGTAATAACCATTTTGTTGGCTGCTGTTATTATGTTTATTGCAGCAAAAACGGTAGTCGATAAATTGCTGAAGATGAGCCCTGTTGAAGCAATGAAAGGTTTAAAGCAGAATGCTAGTGTACAAAAGAGAGTTACGAAAAAAGAGAGGTATTTTAATATAAATCCTATTCTTAATCTGGCTATTGGAAATTTACTGCGAGACAAGAAAAAGTTAGTTCTGACTGTAGTTTCTTTAACAATTGGCTGTGAGATAGCATTAGTTTCATGTGTGCTGGCGCTAGGGACGGATTCTATAAACCGATTATCTCAAAACCCTGATTTTGTTTTAGGGATAACCCAGGATGCAATTAACAATTTATTAGAAAATAGTGATTACTCAACTGAGAAGCAGCTATTGACGGAAACAATTACTTCGGAAATATTATATAAATGTGGGTTAAACACTGAAAAAGTATCCAATATTTATGGATATTTCCCCATTTGTGATAAATCAACGCAAAAAGTTTTAAAAGTTTTAAATGTGAATACAAATTATACAATTGTAGTACAAAAAATAAATAAGCAGGAATGGGAAAGTCTGTTCAAATATATAACAAAATATGATCTGATTATTGATACTAAAGAATTTGTTGAGGGGGATGGAACTATTATCTTACATAATCATTTGGCTTCTGGAGAAAATAAACAAAAGCAAAAAGATCTGATAGGAAAAACAATCTCTCTTTATGACATCGCACCGCAGGGCACAAAAATAACGGAGATGAATTCAATACAATTAAAAAATTGTGGATATTTAGATATTTCAGCCTTGGATTTTCCGAATCTGAAGTTAAGTGATCGTAGTATAAATATCATTTTTTTCCTTGTAAGTGAAAAGGAATTCGATCGTTTATCAAAGACATTAACCAGACAGCTGTTGAAAACTGAAATAAACGTATCGAAAGAGCAGGAAAATAATATAAAAAATTTGTTGAAAAATTGGGTAAAAGAAAAAAACTTAGAATATCAGGCTAAGAATGACTTACAAAATCAAGACTTAATGTATCTTGTTTGTAATTCTGATGTAATTGCAAGTCAGAAAGATTATATTTCAGGAAGCAGAATTATCATGATGTCTGTTAGTGCAGCATTAATATTTATTGGTATTCTTAATTATACGAATACAATGGTAATGAATATACTGACAAGAAAAAAAGAACTGATTATACTGGAAAGCATTGGTTTGAGTAAAAAAAGATTAAGAATGATGCTTATAGTAGAAGGGGCATTATATAGTCTGATGATAATAGGACTTCTGTTAACAATAGGTAATCTGTTATTACTTTTACTGGTGAAATATATTGAATATAAAATAATTTATTTTAAGCTAATATATCCTTTTTCAGCACTATTTTTTATAGTGCTTACATTAGTGGTTATGTGTATTTTAATACCCTATATCATATGTGGTCAGCATATAAAGGAAAGTATTAGTCTGCGAAAAAAACAAATTGAAGAATAACGTTTTACAATAAAAGAACAGTATTGAATATTTGTTAGTACATATTCAATACTGTTCTTAACCGGCTGAAAGAGTCCCTTTGGAATTGCGGAAAACGATATGACAAAACTGTATCTGATATGGAACTAATGAACATCAACTGTTAACTGACCCTGCTCATTAAAAAATGTCTGATACCCCATCTGCACAAATAAAATAACAGATAAAGCCACGCTGCCCAGTATTCCCAGCATAATTGCTATCTGGTATTCAATCGCAGTGACCGGTGAGGTCCCAGATAAGATCTGACCTGTCATCATGCCCGGCAGAAATACAATACCCATACCAACCATTGAATTTATGGTAGGCAGGATTGCTGAATCAAACGCATGATCGACGATTTGTTTTGCTGCCATTTTCGGAGTTGCACCCAGCATCAACGCACCTTCGACCATATTTTTCTGTAATTCCATGCCCTCAGTTAAACGGCTGACTCCTAAGGAAATACCCGTCATGGAATTGCCAATCAGCATTCCTGCTACTGGTATGAAATAACGGGGATTATACCAGGGCGTTATCCGTACGACTACAAGCAGGAAATATAACAGGCAGGAAATGGTGCCTGCAGCCATTGAAAATGCAATGATCCGGGTCAGCCGTGATGAAAACTTTAGTTTCGTTCTCTTGATAATATTATGAACAGCGAATACCTCCATCCCAATTAATACCAGGATTGTATACAGAGGAGATGAGCTATCAAAAAGGTATAACAACAGATGCCCGGTGAGAATAAGCTGAATTGTCATTCTTACGGAAGAAATAAACAGCTCCTTTTCCCTTGGAATCCCTTTTAATTTAACCATTAGCATTACTATAAGTACAAAGATATATGCGGCAAGCATTTGCCATATATGCAGATCAATGACCTGATTCATATCCTACACCTCCCTGGTTCTTACGATTTTACCCTGAGAAAGTTCTATGGTATCGTCTGAATAAGTCTGCGCAACTTTCTTTGAATGAGTAACCATAATTAAAGTTTTGCTGGTTTCTTTTGTGTATGCAACCAGATTTTCAATTATGAATCGCTCTGTTTCTTCATCCAGTGAAGAAGAGGGCTCATCCAGTAAAAAGACTTCCGGATCAAGCAGGATTACCCGGCCTAACGCCAGTCTTTGCTTTTCACCGCCGGATAACAGACCGCTTTCATCATCGAGACTTTTTTTCAGATGAACCATATTTAAAATCTGTAGAAGCTTATCATCACTGGCTGCAAGCTTTTCAGCAAATTTTAGGCCAATCAGCAGGTTATCTCTTATAGTTCCCGGAAAAATGGCGGGAAGCTGAGAAAGCATGACAACACTTCTTCTTAAATCCACAGAATTACAGTAGTTTAAATCCTTTCCGTTGTACATGATTTTTCCGCTGTCACAGCTGATTAGTTTGTTCAGGAGACGCAGAAGTGTGGACTTTCCGCTGCCGCTTTCTCCTATAATGCACGTAACTTTGGATTTTTCGATATTCAGTTCTTCAATGTCAAGAATATGTTTATATTTAACTTCCCTGAGTGAAAACATAAAATGCTGCCTCCTTTCATCAATTCTTTATTTCTTTAAAGAGTTCCTGCGCCTTTTTTCGGGCTTCTTCTAATACGTCGGCGCCTAAACTGGTTATTTTATAATATTTTCTGATTTTCCCCTCGACCGTTTTTTCTTCCATTTCCAGAAGTCCGCTTGATTTCATGCTGTGAAGAAGGGGATAAAGGGTTCCCGGACTCATATCATATCCATGGTTTTTAAGCTCTTCTATCATCCAAACACCATAAAAAGGTTCTTTTTTTGCATGATGAAGTATGTGAATCTGAATAAATCCAAGAAAAAATTTCCTCATTATTTTATCTTTCATTTTCAATCCTCCAATATTCGAATATCGATATTGATATGCGATATCGTATTATGATATTATATTACCATCGTTAATTACAGAATGCAAGATAAATTTTAAAATACCTCCGTGACATCATCACAGAAATAAATATTTTTTTGAGTTAAAATAACATCATCAAGAACATGTTTGGTATTTATGGAAAGGAGCATATACGATGAGTGTATTAAAAATAACCAAGGACAATTTTGAAAAAGAGGTAATGCAGTCAGATAAACCAATATTACTGGACTTCTGGGCCTCCTGGTGCGGACCATGCAAAATGGTAGGTCCCGTTGTGGAGCAGGTCGCAAAAGAGACAGCTGATGCAGCCAGAGTAGGAAAGATTAACGTAGATGAGGAGCAGGAGCTGGCTCAGGCATTCAAGGTTATGAGCATTCCAACGTTAGTGGTGATGAAAGAAGGAAAAGTGGTAAAAAGCACAGTGGGTGTCCAATCCAAACAGACGCTTTTATCAATGCTGCAGTAGATAATGAAAAGACAGAGGTTTAAACTCTGTCTTTTGTTATATACGCTTAACAGGGAACTACGGAATCAGAATTAAAATAAAACGGGATTGGCGTATAGTATGATGCTGTTTAAGAAGAAGTTAAACTTAATATTAAAAGATTTACCAATTCAGATGGTATTGCTATTATTGATTATTGTTGCGATGGCAGAGTTTGTCTCTGTATCGTTTATTATCATGAATCTGTTGAAAAAATTAAATATCAGTCCGGAGAATGAAAACATACAGTTGTTTATAAGCAAAATTGCATTTATAAACATCAGCATGATTTTGCTCTTCGGGCTTATTGTGCTTCTGGTATCAAGAATATTTAAGAAAATTAATAATTATGCTTTCTATAGCTGTACAACAGGTCTGCCCAATAAAAATTATATGATGAACAATTTAATCAATGAGATCTCTCAGGACAAAGAGTTTGCGGCATTAATCAGTCTGGATATGGATGATTTCAAGGCTGTCAATGATACACTGGGCCACCTGGCAGGTGACGAATTATTAAAGCTGGCAGGGGAGAGATTTGAACATGCGATTGGAGAGCAGGACTGTGTGTGCCATATTGGTGGGGATGAGTTTCTGTTCTTTATTAAATCCGCCCGCGATCAGGCCCAGACTGAGCTGATAGCAAAGAGAATACTGGGTTTATTTGCTGATCCGTTTTATGTAAATGGAAGTAAAGTAGACTATGTGAGCGCAAGTCTGGGGATTGCACTGATGCCAGAACACGGAACAAATTTTCAGACCTTATATAATTGCAGCGATGATGCCATGTATATGTCAAAAAAACTTGGCAAAAGCAGCTATACGTTTTATGATAAAAATATGAGTATGAACCTTTATGAGGAAACGATTAAGAAGAAGGAAATAAAAGATGGAATCAGGCAGAAGGAGTTTAAAGCCTACTACCAGGCAAAATATTCCCAAAACGGACAGCTTACAGGTGCAGAGGCACTGGCCCGATGGGTGAGGGCAGACGGGACCGTAGTGCCGCCATCAGAATTTATTGTATTTGCAGAAAAAAATGGGCTGATAGTGGCAATTACGGATCTGATTCTGGAAGAAGTATGCAAAGATATTCTTTCCTGGATTGATAAGGGTGAACGTGATTTTATCATTTCCATTAACATAACCTCCCAACACATCACAAGCAGGAAGCTAATCCTAAATTTAATAGAACAAATTGAATTGCTGCATGTACCGGCAGAATATCTGGAATTTGAAATTACAGAGTCAATGGTAATAGAAGATTTTCAAAAGGCGGTTGAAAATATCGCTTTGCTGAAATCCTATGGGCTCAAAGTGAGTATGGATGATTTTGGCACTGGATATTCCTCCTTAAATTATTTAAAGACATTGCCGATAGATATTATAAAGATTGATAAGTCATTTATTGATTCTGTCAGCTACAATGAAAAGGACAAAATACTTCTGGAAAATATCATTCATCTGGCACATGGATTTCAGCTTAAAGTTATAGCAGAAGGAATAGAATATGAGGATCAGCTAAACATATTAAAGGATATGGAGTGTGACATGTTCCAGGGATTCCTTCTGGGTAAACCGGTACATAAAGAAGAGTTTGAACAAGTATTTTTGAACAAAGACCATACTATTTCGATTGGAGAAAAATTATGACACATAAATTTAAGGTAATAAATAAAAGTAAATTAAACAGTCCAAAACGCAGAGAAGTACTGCCTGCAGATAAGATTCTTTCTGCAATTGGTATTCCCCCCGGGGAAATTGTTGCAGACATTGGCTGTGGGATTGGATTTTTCACATTTCCACTGTCCGGGGCAGTGGGGGATGAAGGAATTGTTTATGCGCTGGACATTGAAAAAGAGATGCTTGATGACGTGGAATCGGGAATGCTGGAGCAAAATATTAAAAATATCCGCACCGTTGTTACACAGGAATATAAACTGGTTTTAGAAGATGAAAGCGTTGATGTTGCTTTTTTATGCACCGTCATGCATGAAGTGAAGATGCGGGAAAAATTTTTAAAGGAAGCAAACCGTATCCTGTTTTCTGGGGGACGCATTGTTATTGTTGAATGGATTAAGAAAGACAGTGATTTCGGACCGCCCGCTGATCATCGTTTAGATAAAGACGTATTGAAAAAAAATCTTCAACGAACCGGTTTTAATGATATCCAAATTATGGATTTTAATGATTATTTTTATATAGCCACAGCAAAAAAGACAGGAGAAAGCTGATACACTTTTTATGTCATGTCCGCTTCCGGTCTTGATTCATTTATTGACATTTACAAGAAATCCGATATTATTATAGGTAAAGGATTAAGCCTGTAAACGGGTGTGAAAGAATGGTGATTCAATGGCAAGACCAACAAAATGGAGAAAAATAGAGCACGTTCCAGTCGTTCCGTATTTTGTTCCCTCAGAAACAGAAGTAGAACAGCTGTCTGAAAACATTTTGAAATTAGAGGAACTGGAAGCAATCCGGCTGAAAGATTTAGAGGGTCTGGAGCAGGGAGAGTGCGCACAGAGAATGGAAGTTTCAAGACCCACCTTTCAGCGTATTTTACTTTCTGCCAGGGAGAAGGTGGCGGACAGTCTGATACATGGGAAGATGATCCGGATCGAAGGAGGTAATTTCACACGGAATATCTGCCCGATTATCTGCAAGGACTGCGGGAAAGAGTGGAAAGAAAGCTTTGAGAACCTGGATGCGATTAAGAGCGGAGCGTATGTATGCCCGGATTGTGGTTCTGTCAATGTAATTTGCCAGGCTGGCTGCAGGAATAAGTTTTGCCGAAAGAACTGCTGGCGTCACCGGGATATTGATTATTAAAAAACAAAAGTGTCTGAATGCACAGTGCATAGCTGCTGCAGTCAGGCACTTTTTTGGCAGATATTGACATATGCTCAAAATGGGATTAAAATGTTTTAATGGGCATAAGATCAAAAAACAAATGAAAAGGAGAATTCATCATGATCAAGAAGGAAGCAGATAAAAAGGGTTCGCTTTGGCCTGCACCCAGGGTTTTGGTTTCCTGCCGGGGATTAAATGGAGAGAATAACGCTTTGGCTGTGGCTTATTGTGGGAATTGCAGCTATGCACCGCCAATGGTAATGGTAGGCATTGTACCAACCAGATACTCTTATAAAATGATTAAGGAATCCGGGTGTTTTGTGGTAAACATTGCAGAGAAAGATTATCAGGAAGTATTTGATTACCTTGGAAGAGTAAGTATGAGGGATGCGGACAAACTAAAGGATAAGAACGTAAGGATAGAAAATGGAAAAGTTGTGAATGCTCCTATCTTAGCAGACTGCCCTGTCAATATTGAGTGTACCGTGGTTGATTCCATTGTAACCGGTTCTCATGAGATGTTTGTCGGAAAAGTCGAATATGTTCATGCGAATGAGAATTTACTTAATGAAGATGGAAGTATTGATTTTTCTAAGATTCAGGTAATATAATTTTGAAACAATAATAAGGAGCAGAGAATATGAGCGATAATTCAAAGGGTTGTTCAGACAGCAGTTGTACCAGGGAATCCTGTGAAGGATGTGAACACAGCAAAGAAAGTATGCTGGAACAGTTAAACCAGTACAGTTCCATAAAAAATGTAATTGGTGTTGTGAGCGGAAAAGGCGGCGTAGGAAAATCATTTGTAACAGCAATGTTAGCAGTCCTGTTAAATAGAAAAGGATACCGCGTGGGAATTTTAGATGCAGATGTTACCGGCCCCTCCATTCCAAGAATGTTTGGAATAACCAGAAAAGCCTCCGCAAACGAACTGGGAATACTTCCGGAATTAACAGTAAATAACATAAAAATAATGTCAGTAAATCTGCTGCTGGATAAAGAAGATTCTCCTGTAGTATGGAGAGGCCCTATTCTTGCCGGTACAGTAAAGCAGTTCTGGACAGAGGTTGTATGGGAGGAATTAGACTATCTTCTGATTGATATGCCGCCCGGAACCGGCGATGTTCCTTTAACAGTATTTCAGTCTATTCCGCTGGACGGAATCGTGATTGTTTCCTCACCCCAGGATCTGGTTTCCATGATTGTGAAAAAAGCTTATAACATGGCTAAATTAATGAATATACCCGTTCTTGGATACGTGGAAAACATGAGTTATGTAAAGTGCCCGGATTGCGGAAAAGAAATCCCCATATTCGGACAGAGCAAACTGGGTGAAATAGCAAAAGAAACAGGCGTTGATATACTGGGGAGAATACCCATTGATCCAGCGCTTGCAAGCCTGGTGGATAAGGGAGAGTTTGAACGATTTTCCTGTGATTATTTGAAGGACGCAGCAGATCAGATAGAAAAAATGTATGAATTAAAAAAATGAGTATAACAGTATAAACAGTATAACAGTTAAAAAGTAAAACCGTTGCAATATGGGCACTGAATCACCTGTATGGCAGCGGCTTTTTCTTTTCCTTTTCCGCTATTTTAAAAGCAGGTTACCAACAGGCTGTCTTTCGTAGTATAATCAAAGTATGCAGTATAGGTCAAATTGAAGAAGTAAGGGGCTGTATATTTACGATTGATTGTTATAAAATTAGCAATATGTGACAAAAAAAACAAGTAAGCGACACATAAAATAATAATTATTGACAAAATAGTCGTTATAATATATATTTATTTAATAAATTGCATATTTTATTTTGGGTTATAAGTGATACACTTTTAGTGATGTCCGATATCGGTCAGCGTTTGAAATTTTACTAATTCACAGCTATTTTAAAATTCCAGAAGATGAGGTGGTAATATTATGGGAGAATGGACACACTTTGATGATCATGGCAATGCGGTTATGGTTGATGTATCAAAGAAGGATATCACTGTACGTACAGCAGTTGCAAAAGGTAAGATCATTGTTAATTCTGAGGTTATGGAGGCCGTTTTAAATCATACCGTGAAAAAGGGAGATGTTCTTGGGGTAGCCAGGGTAGCAGGAATCATGGCGGTAAAAAACACCTCTTCTCTTATCCCTATGTGTCATCCGCTTGCTATAAACAAATGTCAGATAGATTTTGAAGTAAGCAGGGAAACAGGGAGTATTAAAGCGATCTGCCTGGTTAAGTCAGAAGGAAAAACCGGCGTTGAGATGGAAGCTCTCACCGGAGTAACGGTAACTCTGCTTACAGTTTATGATATGTGCAAAGCAATTGATAAGAATATGGAGATAACAGATATTTTTCTTGAGAAAAAGAGCGGAGGAAAAAGCGGAGATATTTTCAACGGAAAGGACATGCGATGATTGACAGATGGGATAGAAAGATTGATTATATTCGGATTTCAGTCACAGACAGATGCAATCTTCGCTGTATTTATTGTATGCCGGAGGAAGGCGTTCCATCTTTACCTCATGAAGAAATCCTGACTTATGATGAGATTCTCAGGCTCTGCAGATGCTTTTTAAAGTCAGGTATTGATAAAGTAAAGATAACAGGGGGCGAGCCGCTGGTAAGAAAAGATATTGCGTCTCTCGTGGGACAGATGAAAACACAGGTTGGAATGAAAAACGTTACCTTAACAACCAATGGTCTGTTACTGGGAAAATATCTTCCTGATCTTGCAGCAGCCGGATTAGATGGGGTTAATATCAGTCTGGATACGCTGAATCCTTCAAAATATGAGCAGATCACAAGAAAAGATGCTTTAAATGATGTGCTTTCGGCAATACGGGATGCACTTGATTATCAGAAACTAAAAGTAAAGATAAATTGTGTTCCGGTTCTTGATACAGACAAGGAAGATATTATAAAGATCGCCGGTCTGGCTAAGAATTCCAGACTTGGTGTCCGTTTTATAGAAATGATGCCCATCGGGCTTGGAAAAAACTATTCATATTATAGTGAAGAGGACATCATTGCAATTCTGAAAGAAGCCTATGGTCCATTAGTACCAGTTGATACTGTTCTTGGAAACGGACCGGCCCATTATTATTCAATAACTGGTTTTGAAGGGAAAATTGGTTTTATCAGTGCGATTTCCCACAAATTCTGTAATGAATGCAACCGGGTAAGGCTTACTTCCGATGGCTATTTAAAAACCTGCCTGCAATACGAGCATGGAACAGACTTAAAAGCAGTTTTAAGAGGCAATAAAGAGGATTCTTTTCTGGAACAGATGATTGAACAGACGATTTATGAAAAGCCGGTCAGCCACAACTTTAAAGGGGACAATCCTCAGGGAACATATGAACTCGATGGTATGTCAAAAATAGGAGGATAAGAAAAGAATACTTATGGGAAAAATAATCGCAGTCTGCATCAGTGAAAAAAAAGGTACACAAAAGAAAAATGTTCATTCGGCAGAATTTATAAAGGAATACGGAATGAAAGGAGATGCTCATGCAGGAAAGTGGCACAGACAGGTCAGCCTTCTGTCCAATGATAAAATTGAAGCATTTAAGAACCGGGGAGCAGAAGTGGCAGAAGGTGCATTTGGTGAAAATCTTATCGTTGATGGAATTGATTTTCGTTCCCTGCCGGTAGGCACCAGATTTCAATGCAATGACGTTCTTTTAGAGCTTACCCAGATTGGAAAAGAATGCCATACCGGATGTGAGATCTATCACAAAATGGGAGATTGCATTATGCCAAGAGAGGGCGTGTTTGCCCGTGTATTATCAGGTGGAATCATTCGGGAAGGGGATGATATGGTCGTATTGGAAGCGGCGCCGGGAAAACCGGAAACTGATAAATTACGGGTGGCGGTGATAACCTCCAGCGATTCCGGATTTGCAGGAGAAAGAGAGGATATAAGCGGACCTGTTATTTGCAGAATTGTAAAGGAATATGGTTATGAAGTGGTTCACCAGACGATTCTTCCTGATGATATGACTATGTTATGTGATGAGATGAAATATATCTGTGACAATCATACAGCAGATCTTATATTAACCACAGGTGGAACCGGTTTCTCTCAAAGAGACTGCATGCCGGAGGCTACCCAAAAAGTCGTTGAACGAATGGTTCCCGGAATACCGGAAGCAATGCGCGCTTATAGCATGCAGATGACAAAGCGGTCCATGCTGTCAAGAGCTGCCTGCGGTATCCGAAAATCCACATTAATACTGAATCTGCCAGGCAGTCCGAAAGCCGTGGAAGAATGCCTTACCTATGTAATTACTGAACTTGATCATGGTCTGAAGATCCTGATTGGAACTGCTAATAATTGTGCAAGGTAAGAAGAAAGGCATATAAAGAATGAAAAATAAAATTATTTTAATTTTTTCCTGCATTATATTAATCACAGCCTTATCGTCCTGCAGCAATGCTAAAAAGCAGAGCGATTCCCAAAAAACGGAGGGCACAACAGAGAGCAGCACAAAAAACACTTCAACTGAAACTTCAGTATCAAAAACAACCAGGAAGGGAAAGATAATTCTGGCAACAACTACCAGCACACAGGATTCGGGTCTGTTAGATGAATTACTTCCGGATTTTACTAAAAAAACAGGCTGGGAAGTGGATACTATAGCAGTTGGTACAGGTGAAGCCTTAAAGATGGGCGAGAACGGAGAAGCGGATGTTCTGCTTGTGCATGCCAAGGCAAAGGAAGAAGCTTATATCGAAGCCGGTCATGGGTTAAAACGTTTTGATGTTATGTATAATGATTTTGTAGTTGTGGGACCGAAGGGTGAAATAGAAAATAATAGTGATGCACAGGCGACTTTTCGGACCATATTTGATAATAAGGATGCCTTTGTAACCAGGGGGGATGAATCCGGTACCCACACAAAGGAACTCTCTATCTGGAAAAATCTGAATATAACGCCTGCAGATAATCCAAATTATATCAGTGCAGGTCAGGGTATGGGAGCTACCCTGCTGATGGCAGAAGAAAAAAAAGCCTATACGCTTTCAGACAGGGCGACCTGGTTAGCCACTAAATCAAAGACAGACATGGATATTATATGTGAAAAGGATAAACAGCTTCTCAATTATTATGGTGTAATCGCGGTAAATCCGGAAAAGAGTTCAAAAATCAATGCGGAAGGTGCCCAGGATTTCATTAACTGGATACTTTCAGATGATACCCAGAAGCTCATCGGAGATTTTGGTGTAAAAGAGTATGGAGAATCTTTATTTACTCCTAACGCGGCAGCAAATAAATAAAGAGGAGTCTGCATGAATGCAGTTTTGGACAAGTATGGGCATTGAAATAAATAAGGAAATCATAGATATTATCCTACTGACAATGAAATTGGGGATCGTCTCTACTTTTATCTCTGCCTTACTTGGTGTCCCGTTTGGTATGTTCCTGGAACGGGTTGACTTCTTCGGAAAAAAGGTGATTATCAGAATAAACCGTACTTTAATGGGATTTCCGCCCGTGGTCGTGGGTTTAGCTGTTTATCTGCTTTTAATGAGAAGAGGGCCCTTGGGCAGATGGGAGTTATTATTCACATTTCCGGCGATGGTTATTGCACAGACAGTAATTATTGCCCCAATTATCAGCGGGATGGTTTACACATCCTGTAAAAATATGGCGCCTCAGATAAGAAACTTCGCAATAAGCATGGGTGCTGACCGGTGGCAGACATTTCTGCTTGTGATAAAGGAAATGAAAAATGACATCTATTTTATCCTTATAACCGGTTTCGGACGTTCCATCAGTGAAGTTGGTGCTGTGATGATTGTAGGCGGAAATATAAAGTATAAGACAAGGACAATGACAACTGCAATATCATTAATGAGAAATAAAGGTGATTTTGGCGAAGCGGTTACTTTGGGATTGGTTCTGCTTGTAATCTCTTTTATAATCCAATGTTTTGTGGATTTTCTCAGAAGGTACGAAGAGAATGTTGAAAATAATTAAGCTGGAAAAAAAAATAGGTGACTTTCAGTTAAATATTAATGATTTATGTCTGGAAGAGAAAATAATACATGGTGTCATAGGAAATAATGGAAGTGGCAAGTCTACACTGATTAAGCTGATGACGGGGCTGCTAAAGCCCGATACGGGGATTATGGATTTTGGTACATTAACGAAGAGGGATATTGTGATTACAGTGCCAAGACCCTATATGCTTCATGATACGGTATATAATAATCTCACATATCCATTGAAGATAAGGAAGCAGGCAGTTAAAAAAGAAACAATCATGGAATGGATCGACAGGTGCGGGCTTTCCGGCAAAGAAAAGCAATATGCGCCAAGCCTCTCCAGCGGAGAACGGCAGAAGCTTTCATTAGCAAGAGCATTGATCTTTGAACCAAAGGTGGTTTTTATCGATGAGACCATGGCGAATATGGATCCGGACAGTGTTGTACTGTTCGAGCAGATAATTTCTGATATTCAGTTAAAGAATCCTGTGACATGGATTATTGTAAGCCATCAGCTGACACATATTTATAAGCTTTGTGAATGTATCCATTTTATGGACGCAGGAAGCATTCTTACATCAGGAACTCCGGAAGAGCTCTTACAAAATGCTGACAACCCTGTTATCAGGCAGTATATGTCAAAATATTTGATTGGAAACTGAATCTGGAAAGGCAAAGATAAGAATGAAATTATTAAAAGTAGATACCATTGCTTCAGCAAGAGATAAGTCGGTCCGTGTTATGCAGAAGAAGGGGATTCAGACTGTATACAAAAAACTGCTTGAGGCGCAGGGATATATATTAGCGGGGGATATTGTTTCTCAGGAACCGGTACCGGCCTTTAACCGGTCCACAGTAGACGGTTATGCTGTTAGGTCCGGTGACACCGCCGGGTCTTCTGAGAGTCTGCCCGTTTTTTTGGAATGCGTGGATGAAATTAATATGGGGTGTCCGGCAAAAAAAGAGATTCATGCCGGAGAATGTGCTTATGTGCCGACAGGCGGAATGATTCCGCCGGGAGCAGATGCCGTGGTAATGATTGAATACTGTGAAGCCTTCGGCGGCAGTAATATTGCCATTTATAATCCGGTGTCGTATGGGAAGAATGTAGTCTTAGCCGGTGAAGATATAGATCAGGGAGAAATAGTCATTAAAAAAGGGACCAGAATCCGTCCGCAGGAAATAGGAGCTATGGCAAGCCTGGGGATTACAGAGGTTCTCGTTTTTAAACCGTGGGAAATAACCATAATATCAACTGGAGATGAGCTGGTTTCCCCCCATATCACACCGTCACCGGGAGAAGTAAGAGATATTAATTCCTATTCACTTTATGCCCAGGCGCAAAAACATGGACTTACGGTTCTGAATAAAGTGGTTCAAAAGGATAACGAACAGCAATTAAAAGAGGCCGTGATGCAGGCAATGCAGGTAAGTGATGTGGTTGTCATATCAGGCGGCAGCTCCAAAGGAAAAAAGGATGCCACCAATCAGATTATTGACGAAGCTGCGAGTGAGGGCTCTTTTATTCATGGATTAGCATTAAAGCCGGGAAAGCCAACGATTGTAGGATATGATGAGAACAGCTGCACGCTTTTAACAGGACTGCCTGGTCATCCGGTAGCAGCCATGCTGGTTTTTGAACTGTTGGTCATATGGGTGTGGAGACATATGACCTGTCAGCCTGCAGACAGCTCTTTGTTTGCCCGCATAACATCGAATTTAGCAGGAGCACCAGGAAAAATGACCTGTCAGCTTGTTAAGCTTATAAAACAGGAAAACGGATTCTATGCAGAACCGATTTTCGGAAAGTCTGGCCTTATTACTACCCTGACAAGAGCAGATGGCTATATTTTAATTGAGGAGAATAAAGAAGGCTTAAAAAAAGACGAAATTGTTGAAGTGTTTTATATATAAAATTCCATGTAAGCTGTGACAACCGGATAAAAGAGAAAGGCATAAAGGTTATGGGAAAAAGAAATCTCTATTTAAATAATACACCTGTAAATGAAGCACTGGACATTTATAAAAATGCACTGAAAGAAATAGTAAAAATGCAGTATGAGGAGATACCGGTAGAAAAATGTTTGGGCCGGATAACAAAAGAGGCTGTTTATGCAAGGTGCTCGTCCCCTCTTTTTAATGCTGCAGCCATGGATGGAATAGCGGTAATAACAGAAAAGTCAAAGGGCGCCTCAGAGAGGACGCCTCTTGTTTTAGAGAAGGACAAGGATTTCATTGTGGTTGATACCGGGGATCCTGTTAATTTCCCTTATGATGCAGTAATCATGGCAGAGGACGTAATTGAAATTGACGAACGAACGGTTAAAATTCTGGAGGCAGCGACTGCCTGGCAGCATATCAGACCGATTGGAGAGGATATAGTAGCTGGAGAGATGCTCTTACCCAGCATGCATAAAATACGCCCCATTGACATTGGTGTATTATTTTCAGGCGGAATTATTAAAATCATGGTGGTGAAGCAGCCGAAAACAGCTATCTTTCCTACGGGAACTGAAATTATAGAACCGACCAAAACGCCGGAAGCAGGAGAAATTATTGAATCTAATTCCAGAATGTTTGAGGCAATGGTAACCTCTTACGGCGGAATCGCTCACCGTTTTCCTCCTACCCCGGATGACTACAATAAAATCAAAGCTGCAGTTTCAGAAGCACTGGACAACTACGATATGGTAATTATAAATGCAGGCTCCAGTGCGGGAACAGAAGATTATACCGTACACATTTTAAGGGAGCTGGGAGATGTGCTTGTGCATGGAGTTGCAATCAAGCCGGGAAAACCGGTGATACTGGCTGTCGTAAAAGGGAAGCCTGTCATCGGTCTTCCCGGCTATCCAGTCTCTGCATATATTGATTTTGAAAATTTTGTAAAACCGGTGATGGCATTGTTAACCGGAGAAACCTACTATGATAATCATGTGGCAGAAGCAGTGCTGTCAAAGAGAATGATTTCTTCTTTAAAGCATAAAGAATATGTAAGGGTTAAGGTGGGACAGGTGGGCGATAAACTGGTAGCATCCCCTCTTGCAAGAGGAGCAGGAGCAGCCATGAGTCTGGTGCGTGCCGATGGTTTCTGTGTCATTGATCAGAATTGTGAGGGAATCGAAGCTGGAGAACCGGTCAGAGTAGAATTGTACAGAAGCCTGCAGGAGATCCGGCATACGGTTGTGTGTATCGGAAGTCATGATCTGCTTCTTGATCTGGCCGCTGATCTGATGGCTTTACATTATCCGGGTGTATATTTGTCCAGCACCCATATTGGAAGTATGGGAGGTTTAATGGCACTAAAAAGAGGTGAGGCGCATATCGTACCTGTCCACCTTCTGGATGAAGCCACTGGCATATATAATACACCTTATATAAAAAGAATGTTTGAAGAACCCATGGCCTTGATTAAAGGTGTCCGGCGTATTCAGGGGATCATTGTACAAAAAGGAAATCCATTAAATATTAAAGAAATAGCTGACTTAAAACACTGCAGGTTTGTGAATCGGCAAAGAGGTGCAGGAACAAGAGTATTGTTTGATTATAAGCTGAAGCAGGCAGGCATTGATTCCTCTGAAATATCTGGATACGACAGAGAGGCAGCCACTCATATGGCGGTAGCGGCTCTTGTTGCCGGGGACAGTGCAGATGCAGCTATGGGGATATTTGCGGCTGCAAAAGCAATGCAGCTTGATTTTATTGAAATCGGACAGGAGGAATATGATTTCGCTGTTTCGGTTAAAAATCTTAAGCTTCCTGAAATCCAATCATTTATCCAGGTATTAAAGAGTAAAGAGCTTCATAAACGTCTGGATGAGATTGGAGGTTACCAATATAAAGAGGCGGGAACTGTATTTTTTTTAGATGAAAATTTACAAGAATAAAGAGGTATCAGATTGCAGTCAGGATATGTAGAATCACTTAAGATACAAAGAAAAAAGGGTCAGCCTTTTGAGAGCGTACCGTTCATAGAGCTATTAGAGGGAAAAGGAATTAAAGAGGATTGCCATGCTTTGGGAGGAGACAGGCAGATCGCTCTCATTTCGTCAAATTCTAAACAGTGGATAAGCAAACAGGAATCAGAGGGGTTATGCTTCCATAAGTTTCAGGAAAATATAGTGACAAAGGGGATTGATTATACGCTGCTGCGCGAAGGCGATATTCTGGTTACAGATCATGCGGCTATAGAAATAGGACCATATGCCAAGCGGTGTTTTCCCGAATGCATATTGAGGCAGACGTATCATCCATGTGAATTAACGTTGGGGACAAGTTTTGGAAAAGTCAAAAAATCAGGAAAAATACAAGCTGGTGCTCCGATTTGGCAGTCAGACCAAAAGGCTTAAAATATAAAAATATTGTTACAAAATATGATAAAAAACACGAAAAAGTATGTTGAAAAAGCAACAAATAAAATACTAATTGCATTTTTTGAATCAATAATGTACAATAAATATAAGGATCCGAGTTTTATCTTGAGCAGATAAAACCAATGGGTACTAACCTAAGAATTAGTGCCTCCCGCGTTTGGAAAGGACTCCTTTTCTATTTCGTTACAGTTTATTTTAAACAATGAAAGGAAAGGTGTTATTATGCAGACAGCGTACAATGGAAAAATAGCTCGTATTAATTTATCGACTGGAGAGATCAAGGTTGAAGAACTCAATATGGATATGGCCAGGAAGTTTATCGGAGGCCGTGGTCTCGGAACCAAGATGCTATATGATGAAGGAATTGCGACAGTTGATCCTTTGTCGGAAGACAACAAATTAATCTATATAACAGGTGCTATGACTGGAACCAAGACACCGACTTCCGGTCGTTATATGGTTGTAACGAAGTCACCGTTAACCGGTATGATTGCAAGCTCTAACTCTGGTGGTGTATGGGGCGCAAAGCTCAAATATGCAGGGTGGGATGCCATCATAGTGGAAGGAAAGGCAAAGACACCAGTTTATATCAATATTGTAGACGATCAGATAGAGATTCTGCCCGCAGATGAATATGTTGGCATGATGAGTGAAGAAATCGATGAGAAATTAAAAAAAGTACATGAGAAATGCTCGGTTTTAAATATCGGACCGGCAGGTGAAAAATTATCCTTATTAGCTGCAATTATGAATGATAAAGACCGTGCAGCAGGCAGAAGCGGTGTCGGCGCAGTTATGGGTTCAAAGAATTTAAAAGCGATTACGGCTACCGCAACAAAATCATCGATAGAATCTTATAATCCGGAAGCTTTACAGGAAGTGACAAAAGGAAGTTTAAAAGCAATCAAAGAGAATGGTGTAACCGGAGGCGGTTTGCCGACTTACGGAACAGCTGTACTTGTTAATATTATTAATAATACAGGTGCATTTCCTACCAGAAACTGGCAGGGCTCCTATTATGAGGAAGCGGACGATACTTCCGGTGAAAGCTTAAAGGATCAGTATCTTGTGAAACAAAGTTTCTGCCATAGATGCCCCATCGGCTGCGGACGTGTCATTAATGTTGAGGGCAAGGTTGCCGGAGGACCGGAATATGAACCATTATGGGCATATGGAGGAAACTGTGGAATTAATGATTTAAATGCGATTAACACAGCAAACTATTGGTGTAATGAATATGGATTAGATGCTATTTCTACCCCATGTACCATAGCAGCAGCCATGGAATTATATGAAAAGGGTCTGATTAAGGAAGAAGAATGTGAAGGCGTACCCTTAAAGTGGGGCAATACTGAGGCAATCATAGAGTGGACAAAACGGATGGGCGAGGGAGAAATACCGTTAGCGAAGCTGATGGCTCAGGGTTCTTACCGCTTATGTGAGTATTATGGTCACCCTGAACTTTCCATGAGTGTTAAGAAGCAGGAGATGCCTGCATACGATGCTCGTGCCATTCAGGGAATTGGCATCACCTATGCAACAAGTAACCGGGGAGGCTGTCATGTCAGAGGTTATTTAATCTCACCGGAGATTCTTGGTTTACCGGAACAGTTAGACCGTACTGAGATTGAAGGCAAGGCAATGTGGACAAAGATTTTCCAGGATCTGACCGCTGTAATTGACTCTATGGGACTTTGCTTATTTACCTCATTTGCATTGGGAGCGCCTGAATATGCTGCCATGTTAAATGCCGGCACAGGAACCAACTATACAGCTGAGGAACTTTTAACAGTAGGAGAGCGGATCTATAATATTGAACGGTTGTTTAACAAAGCGGCGGGTATGAAGCCGGAAGATGACAGACTTCCCAAACGTCTGACAGAAGAGCCGATTACGGATGGTCCGTCAAAAGGCCAGGTAAGCCAGCTTAAAATTACATTACCGGAATATTATAAAGTGCGCGGCTGGGAAAATGCATTCCCGACCGAGGAAACATTAGTACGTCTGGGCTTATAATTTTATACGGATAACAGTATGTAATAAAGTTTATCGTATCACGAACATATGCAGGAAGGATTTTAAGTGCAAGCGATGCTTCATTTATAAAATCCTTCCTGTATTTATATAATGGAGAATATGACAGCATAAAACTCTGAAAATTAATAATGGAGGTTATGATGATAGAAGTAAGATTATTTGCAACATTCCGTGAAGGCAGGGAAAAGATCAGCTTCCTGGATGCCGGTCAGTTTCAGACAGCTGCTCAGGTAACAGACTATTTTCATATCCCTCATGAAGAGGTGGCAATCTGCTTAATTAACGGAAGACATTCCAAATTAGATGCGTCTGTAAAGGATGAGGATGTTCTGGCATTGTTTCCGCCGGTAGGAGGAGGCTGATTATGAGATATGAACGTCAGGTTTTGATGAAGGAAATCGGTGAAAAGGGTCAGAATACCTTAAAAAATTCAAAAGTCACAGTGATTGGTGCAGGAGGTCTTGCCTCACCGGTTCTTACTTATCTGGCATGTGCTGGAATCGGAACAATAACGCTGATTGATTATGATACAGTGTCAGAATCCAACTTAAACAGACAATTCCTTTACCATGAAAAAGATATGGGAATGAATAAAGCAGTGCTGGCAGGAGATGTCTTGAGCAGCTTAAACTCTCAAATCACAATCAATCCTGTTTCTGTAAGGATAGACGAAGAGAATATTGGGCAATTAATCGATCGCGCAGATGTAGTAATTGATTGTGTTGATAATGTAGAAACAAGATTAATTGTGAACAGGGAATGTATAAAACAGGATATTCCTTTGGTTGAGGGCGGCGTATACGGTTTTTATGGTTTTGTTATGTCAGTAAAAAGGGAATATCCCTGTCTGGAATGCATTGGCTATGGCAACACAAAGCTGAAACGGCCAGGTCCTGTACTGGGAGCGGTGGTTGGTGTGATCGGTTCCTTACAGGCAGTGGAATGCATTAAAATATTGCTTGGGTTAGATGATGTTCTTTATGGAAAGATGTTGAATTATGATGGTCTTACTGTAAGCTTTGATTTGGTTGAACTGCTAAAGAATGATTTATGCGAAGTTCATGGATTGCTGAAAGGTTAAGGATAAAATTATATGGGCTTCAGTCATAATAGACTGAAGCCCATTTTGTCATCAGATATAAATGATTTCCACCCCTGCGAAATTAAGCGCGCCTACCAGTTTTAAAACAGGAGCCGTATCGCTGCTGATATTCCCTCTTCCTTTCTCGCTCACTCCACCGACTATGGCTTCGATCTGGTTTTCCACCCGCCATTCCTTTGGAACATAAAGTTCGATACCGCAGAAGCTGCCGTCAATACGGACAATGGCTTCTGTTTCCACATGTGCTTTATTAAAATAAACCTGTATGGAGCCAAAGCTGCATTCTAGATCAGCCTGTTTAAAATTATCCGTGTTAATATATTTTGTGCTGGATCCAAAACGGGTGCTTTGTTTTATATGGTCATTGTCTTCAACATCAATAATTTCTACGTGGGGATTGTGATCAAAACCGCTGCAGTTATGATGAGAATACCAGTAATGGTTTTTCCTATGAAACAGCAAAGATAATCCGATGCTTCCAAGGAGTGCTACGGCAAGGACTGTCCAGGGAGTCAGGCTCTCTATATTCAGAACTTTGTCATAGGTGATGCAAAGAAATGCAATGGGAAATAAGATTCCCGTAAAATTTAGACGTGGAATACTTTTCGCGATGATGGCCAGCATAAATACGGTAAAGACTAAGGAAAACGGGCTGAAGCTTCCAAGATAGCCCAGCTTTCCGATTATTACAAATGCGGCTGCCAGGAGAAACATAATTCCCCAAAATAATCTGTTTTTCTGCATATTGATTTTACCTCTCTTTTTTATCTTTCCATGTGCTGGTGATCCAGCTTCCATTTTAAAAGCTTATAGTAATTTCTTGATACATAGACCTTTTTATAGGAGTTTTGAAATTCCAACCTGCTGGAGGCGGTGGGACTGCGTGTAATGCTGTAAACCTTTGTGGTGTTTAATATGGTAGATTTTGAGATTCTCATAAAATAAGGGGGGAGAAGTTCTTCCAGCTCATAGAGCTTATAATCTACCAGAAATTCGTCATCGGCTGTATGGGCAAAGATTCCCTTGTCGGCAGTTTCAAAAAACAGAACTCTGTTTACATGAAAATAAAATTCCGTATCATTCTGGTAGAAAACCATCTGCTTCTGTCCGTTATCCAGTTCCGAAATCATTTTCTGAATCAGGGTAATCTCCTCATTGATTTCCGGACAGCGGATCCGTAATTCACTTTCCTGCAAAGTCGTATCAATTTCTATTTGTATTTTCATAATAAAATGATATCATTCCTCCAGTTCTTTATAATCAGCTGCCTGCGCCTGATTAATAATATGCGCTAATTCTATCTGAAAACAACAGCGTTGTAAATATGTTTCATGCAAGAGGTGGGTTTATCTATGGTAACAGGTGTGTTTTATTACTGTCAGAGGCAATATCATACAAGAAAGAAACCATTATCTATGTTATACTATGCTTTAGACAGGGGAGAAAGGAGGCTCAGTTTATGAAGCAGGAAATACGGACGGTGAAATATGATGGGGAATTAAATGTTGAGGCCTATCACTTTCAAGGTGTCATGCAAAAGTTTCCCAACCATTTCCATGATTATTATGTAATTGGTTTTATTGAAAATGGCCAGCGGTATTTACACTGTAAAAACAGGGATTACACCATAGAGCCAGGGGATTTACTGCTGTTTAATCCTCGGGATAACCATGCCTGTGAGCAAATTGACGGAAAAGCGTTTGATTACCGCTGTATTAATATCCAGCCTGAAATCATGAAAAGAGCAATGCTTGAAATAACGGGAAAAGAATATCAGCCTTATTTTACTCCGCAGGTAATTTTTCATAGCGAACTGGTTGGCATACTAAAGGAACTTCATCAGATGATTATGGAGGAAGAAACGGATTTTAAAAAAGAGGAGATATTCTTTTTCCTTCTGGGGCAGCTGGTTGAAGAACACACAAAACGTCATGTGCAAAAAGAAAATACAGAGCAAAGCACGGAGGCGAGGACGATTTGTGAATTCCTGGAAACTCATTATATGGAGAATATTTCCCTCAATGATCTTTGTAAAATGACAGGACTGAGTAAGTACTATCTGCTTCGGTCATTTACCAGGCAAAAGGGAATTTCTCCTTACAGCTATCTGGAAACGATACGAATAGACAGAGCTAAGAAGCTGCTGGAGCAGGGGGCAATGCCTGTTGATGCAGCGATGCAGACTGGATTCAGTGATCAAAGCCATTTTTCCAACTTTTTTAAACGATACATAGGACTGACACCGAAACAGTACAGTAAAATATTTAAAGATGCTTAAAGCTGACTGAAATACAGAAAGGGTTTTCATGGAAAGAAGAAAAGAGATTCAGGGACATTTATTTGCAATGTTTACAATTTTTATCTGGGGGACCACATTTATATCTACTAAAATACTTTTAAAGGCATTTACTCCCATTGAAATATTATTCATAAGGTTTGTAATCGGTTATCTTGTACTGCTTGCGTTATATCCACATCGGCTGGACGTGAGGGAAAGGAAACAGGAGCTGTATTTTGCAGGAGCAGGATTATGCGGCATCACTCTTTACTTTCTGCTGGAAAATATAGCATTAACCTATACGTTTGCTTCAAATGTAGGAGTCATTATATCCATTGCACCGTTCTTTACTGTGATATTCGCCCATTTATTTTTGGATGGAGAAAAAATGAGGGCCCAGTTTTTTGTCGGTTTTGCAGTGGCGGTGGCGGGGATATTTCTCATCAGCTTTAACGGGAGCAGTAATCTGAAATTAAATCCATTGGGAGACGTACTGGCAGTATTGGCTGCAGTCGTATGGGCCATCTATTCCGTTCTCACAAAGAAAATCAGCGGGTATCACTATCACACCATTTTAGTAACAAGGAGAATTTTCTTTTACGGGGTGTTATTTATGATACCGGTATTATTTATCGTTGGGTTTGAACCGGACATCAGCCAGATCATAAAGCCGGTGAATTTATTTAATATCTTATTTCTTGGACTTGGTGCTTCCGCTATTTGTTTCGTATCCTGGAATTATGCGCTGAAAATACTGGGTGCTGTGAAAACCAGTGTTTATATTTATATGGTACCGGTAATTACGGTCATCACTTCAGTCCTTATACTTCACGAAACAATTACAGGTATTGCAGTGCTGGGTATTTTACTTACCCTGGCAGGGCTGATTATTTCGGAGATTAAATTACCTAGGGAAAAAGACCATGGGCGTAGTGCGGACCACGTATTTAATTGATGAACAGGGATTGATTCAAAAGACATTGGGAAAGGTAAAGGCGGCAGAAAATCCTGCACAGATGTTAAAGGAAATTTAAATGAATCTGACTGCGGCTTCCCTACATTTTCAGACATGGAAGTGGCAGTCTAATCGCAGCGCATTCATTGGGCAAAATCTGGTGCATTTTCCACAGCGGATGCAGGCATCCATATCGACTGTGGGAGCCTGGAACCCGTTTTGCTTTAAGGCACCAACCGGACAGATCCGGACAGAGGGGCAGGGGTGATTCTGGGGGCAGTTTTCTTTTATAACAACAAGGGTTTGTGCATTCATTGTTTATCCTTCTTTCCATGAGTGGGTTGTTTATGTTCGTATTATAAAAAAAATGAAGCATGATGTCTGTAACAACATCACCATCAGAAAGTGATTTATGCACCTTGCGACGTGAAGCCATTTCCGGATCACCTTCTTTTTTATAAAGCCGATGTTTTAATTATTGGCAATACCATTGTGGGAGATCAGTTAAAAGAAGGGTTTGTGCTTGATGAAACCAATGATCTGCGGAAAGAATTATTTGTTATGAAAGAGATTGTTGAATTATAGGAAATCATGATTCCCACGTCATAGAAAGCAGGAAACTCCCGCCGGCTCACTATTCCATGGACTTTGCAGTGTCCTTGAAATCAGCCATCTGGGAGTTAAAGGAGTGACACACATTATAGCAAAGATAAAAGTACCTGTTCATGGGCATATCCTTAATAGGGCGGGTATGGAGAACATCAGACCGGGCAGCGTTTTTTACATAGCGGGTGGAGATGACTCCAACACCAAGGTTTCGGGCAACGCCGTCAAGAATGGCAGATCCGCTGTAGGATTCCCATTTTACACAGTAGGGAATGTGGTGTGTCTGCATGAGGTTTTCAAAAATGGAGCGTGTTCCGCTTCCGATTTCCCGCAGAATAAATTCGCAGTTGTATAAATCCTCTGCTTTGATCACATCTCTTCCGGAAAAAGGATGGTCTTTGCTGTAAATCAGCTGCAGTTCGTCTTCCATAATTGGTTCTGTATGAATCTTGTTATTTAATATCACGCCTTCTACAAGTGCGATATCAAGCTCATTGTGAATCAGGCGGTGTTCCAGTATCTTCGTATTTTCTATATAGACAGAACAGGAGATGTCCGGATGGCTTTTTTGCAGTTTCTGTATAATATCACTGATCATAGTATCTCCTATGGTTAAGGTGACACCGACCCGCAGAGGACGGATGACAGCAGAGTTTTTCATGGACTGGTTTAGCGTCTCATAGCTGTTTAATACATTCAGGGCTCTGTCCCAGAAAAGCTTTCCCATGGGTGTCAGCTCCAGCCGCCTGGGATATCTCTTAAAAAATGTCGTTTCATATTCTTTTTCCAGATCTGCAATTATCTGACTTACCGTAGGCTGAGATAAATAGAGGCGTTTGGCTGCCTCGCTCATTTTTAATGTCTCCGCCACCGCTATATAGGTTCTCAGCTGTTTTAAGGTTGCCATTTTATTCCCCTCTTTCATCTGGTATTGAAAAAACCAATATCATGCTTTAGATAATACTATTTTACGGTATAAAAAACAAGTGTTATGATATTGATAATAAGTAATCAATTTTTCAGAAATAAACCATAAGGAGAAAAACAATGAAGGTGATTGTACTTGGCGGTGTTGCTGCAGGAACAAAGGCAGCTGCAAAGCTTATGCGGGAAGACAGAGAAAATGAAGTGATCATTTTGAATAAAGGAGAAAACATTTCTTATGCAGGCTGCGGACTTCCGTACTTTATAGGAAATGTGATTCCCGGAAAGGACCAGCTGATTGTCAATACTCCTCAGAAGTTTGAGAAACTCACAGGGGCAAAGGTATTAATCCGGACAGAGGCAACAAAGGTGGACCGTGAAGGGAAAACTGTGACAGCAGTTAATCTGGAGACTGGAGAAGAAAAGGTTTACCAATATGATAAGCTTGTAATTGCAACAGGAGCAAGTCCGGTTATTCCGCCTGTTGAGGGAAGCGAACTTCAGAATGTATTTACCATGAGAACGCCTGAGGATGCCATTCGGATTAAGGATCTTGCGGTAAATGGAGGGATAAAGAAGGCTGTTGTGGTTGGTGCAGGCTATATTGGTCTGGAACTGGCAGAGAATCTGGCAGCGGAAGGGATCAGGCCTTTTGTAGTGGATATGGCGCCTCAGATTCTTCCCGGCTTTGATCCGGAGGTTTCGGATTATCTGGAACGAAAGATTGCTGATGCAGGAATTCCGGTTGTGACAGGGGTGAAGGTAACCGCTTTAGAGGGCGATGGAAAAGTTGAGAAGGTAGCTACGGATAAACGTGCCTATAAAGCAGATATGGTTGTTTTCTGTGCAGGAATCAGACCCAATACAGAATTCTTAGAGGGAACCGGAATCGAGATGTTTAAGGGAACGATTATCACTGATTCTCAGGGAAGAACCAATGATAAGGATATCTATGGGGCAGGAGACTGTGCCATGGTGAGAAATGCCATCACAGGAAAACCGGCATGGTCCCCCATGGGATCAACGGCCAATATCAGCGGAAGGCTCATTGCTCAGAATATTACAGGAGAAGAGCGCTTATACCGTGGTGTTCTGGGTACGGCAGTGTGTAAGCTTCCAGGACTGAATGCCGGCAGAACCGGACTGACGCAGGCCCAGGCCCTAGAGGAAGGGTTTGATGCAGTCAGTGTGATCGCGGTGGTGGATGACAAGGCTCATTATATGCCAGGTGCTTCCTATTTTATTATTAAAATGATCGCTGATAAAAAAACTCTACGCCTTCTGGGAATTCAGGCAGTTGGCAGCGGGGCAGTTGATAAAATTGTGGATATGGCAGTGACTGCGATCATGTGCAAGGCGGATTTAAATGATCTGGCAGATATGGATCTTGCTTATGCGCCTCCATTTTCTACTGCTATCCACCCATTTGTACATACCTTAAATATTTTACTTAATAAGTTAAACGGTGATCTGAAATCCATGACTCCTGTGGAATTCGCAAGTGGGAAGGGAGAAGGTTATAAGCTGGTGGACGCCGGGCAGGTTCCTTCTGTTACAGGAGCGATGCATGTGGAATTAACAGAGGTAGACGGACCTGTAGAAGGTCTTGATAAGGCTGATCATATCCTTCTGGTATGCAACAGGGGAAAGCGTGCCTATCTGCTTCAAAACAGGCTGGATTACTACGGCTATAAACATACGAAGGTGCTGGAAGGCGGAATTACCTTTACAGAAGTGGAAAGTTTATAAATAACAAAACAGGAGCGGTGGAATTATGGCATGCACATTAAAACCAGATGAAATCAAGAAAGTGAAAGCACTGGGTTTTTTAAATAACAAGGGAACTGATTTATTTAACGGACGTGTAATTACTGTAAATGGCAAGATAACAGCAGATCAGACCGCTGCTATTGCAGAGGCAGCAAGAAAGTTCGGCAACGGAGACGTGGAATTCACATCCCGTTTAACGGTGGAAGTAAGAGGAATTCATTTCAATGACATTGAGTCATTTCGAAGCCGCCTGGCAGAAGCAGGACTGGAAACCGGAGGAACCGGATCTGTGGTGCGTCCGGTCGTATCCTGCAAGGGAACCACCTGTCAGTATGGACTATATGACACCTTTGATCTGTCGGAAAAGATTCATGAGCGGTTCTACAAGGGCTATCATACGGTAAAGCTGCCTCACAAATTTAAGATTGCCACAGGAGGCTGCCCCAATAACTGCGTAAAGCCCAATTTAAATGATCTTGGTATTGTCGGTCAGATGATTCCCTGTGTGGACGAAGATATGTGTAACGGCTGCAAGAAATGCCAGGTTGAAACTACATGTCCCATGAAAGCGGCAAAGCTTTCCGACGGTTTGATTGAAATCGATCAGGAGATCTGCAATAACTGCGGACGATGCATTGGAAAATGCCCCTTTGATGTGATTGAAGAGGGAACACCTGGATTTCTCGTGTACATCGGAGGAAGATGGGGGAAAAAGATTAACCACGGCAAAGCTCTTGGCAGGATTTTTAAGAGCGAAGAGGAAGTGCTGTCTGTAGTTGAGAAAACCATTCTTCTGTTCCGGGAACAGGGGCATACCGGAGAGCGGTTTGCAGATACCATTGAACGGATTGGGTTTGCGAACGTGGAAGCGCAGCTCCTCTCCGATGACATTTTAAACAGGAAGCAGGAAATCTTGGAGGCAAAGCTGCATCTGGTGGGTGGTGCCACCTGTTAGGGGGAAGGAGCTGCTGTTAATTCAGAGGAAGCAGAAAGTATACCAGAGTATATTTTCCATAGACGCTTTTTAAGTGGAGACCAGCTTTATCACCATAAGCCAGTGTCAGCCGTAGATTCGTATTGGTAAGACCAATGTGATCTGCACAATCTCCGGATGGTTTCCCAAGCCGATTGCGGATATCATGCAGCTTTTCCGGAGTAATACCAACTCCATCATCCAGAATATAGATTAAAATGGAATTTTTCAGTTTACGAATTCCTGTCCAGATGGTTCCTTTGCCTTCTTTTTCCTTAATTCCATGATAGATGGAATTTTCCACAAGAGGCTGAAGAATCATCTTTTTTATGGAGTAAATAGTGCAGGATTCATCAATGTGGTAATGAATGTTAAAACGATCGGTATAACGGCTTTTCATAATATCCAGATAGGTCTTTAGATAACTGATCTCTTCCTTTATGGTAACAGTTTCCTGTGGATCGCTTAAGGAATAGCGCATGACAGAGGAAAGGTTTGATACCATAAAACTGCAAGAATTTTCCGATGAAGTCAGCCGCACCGCCTCCCAGTAGATAATGTTTAAGGTATTATGGAGAAAATGAGGGTTGATCTGGTGCTGAAGTGCCTGCATTTTTAAAGCCTGCATACGGTAATCCCGTTCTGAAGCCTGAATCTTTAGGTATTTCTGGTCAAGAAACAGGCGGATGACATTGAGCATGATAAATTCAAAGGGGTTGTTTACATTTTCTTTTGACCGATCAAAATACTGCTGGGCTTCGTCTGGGTTGCTGAAGATGTCAATAAGCTGATTGATGTATTGATATTCCCGGTTGGTTTTATAAAAAGCCAGGAGGAAGGACAGCAAAATACCAGAGAAAGTTAACAGTAAGTAAGTACCCGAAAGATTTCTGGTGGTCTTATAAATCTCGCTGGAAGGAGTAAAGGTAAAATAGGTCAGACCATTGGTCCGAGGAGACTTTAAATATGCCGCTTTGTTGTATACGCTTCCATTTTCTAAATCGAATAAATGGACTTCTTCTTCCTGGGAGAGGATTTGATATAAGGAGTTTAGCTCATCCCGTGGAGAAGGGGCCTGACTGTTGGTATAGATAATATTCTGGTTTTCATCCACAATATAGATGTTCTGTTTTTCGTACTGCATCAGTGTCCCGAAGTACTGTTCTAACTTGGTTAAATTATATTCAAAGGCGATGAGACCCGCAGGCTTTAAGCCAGAGCGGGTGTAAAGGCGCTGATAGATCATTAAGGAATCACCAAAAGCGGAGGAATAGGGAGACTTATTTTTTTTGACCTCCAGCCACAAATCTTTATCCTGAGACTGCTTATATGTCTGCAAAAACTGTTCCTCTTCCGGAGCAGTAACGGTGTGAATGGCTCCTTTCTGGGGAAGATAGATCCGGTTGTTGTCATTTTCATAGTAGACATAAATATTTTCGATGTACTGATCCGTATAAATTAAATTTTGAAAATAAAGGGAGAGATTTTCCAGATTCTTTAAAGAATCCAGGGAAAGAGAATGTTCATTAAAGGCTCGTTTTAACTGAATGGTAACTCTTGGATTGGATGAAAAAAAAATATTGGCATTGTCTATGTGAGAATACAGCAAGTCCATGGTTTTTTCCAGCTGATTTAAGGTCTGGTAAGTACTTTTTCCGATTGCTGCCGTATTGTCCTTGGTAGACTGAACCACACTATAGGGACCGATCATCATAATGGGAATCAAAAGGAGCAGGCAGTTGGTCAAAAGGCTTTTGGTAAAAAATTTATACCGAATAGAACGTTTTTTACATAATATTTTATAAATCATCGGTTGCTCTCCATCTTTGATCGGTATTCGGTAGGAGTCATTCCGTAATACGTCCGGAATGCCCGTGTAAAATTATTGGAATTGACATATCCTACCATACTGCTGATGTGATAGATTTTAACAGACGCATCCTGTAAAAAGACAGCCGCCTGCTTCATCCTTATTTCCTGTATGTGATCGGAAAATGTCATATTTGTTTTCTGTTTGATTAACTGGCTTAAATAGGAAGGATTTAAATAAAGAGACTGGGATAAATCAGAAAGAGACCCATCCCTGTAATTTTTTGCACAGTATTCTAAGACCTTTTTCATGGTTTTATCGCTATGATCTCCTGAGAATGAAGAATCGGTCTGATATTTTTCATCAAGTTCTTCCCGGATTCGTCCAAAGATTTCTTTTAGTTCTCCAAAGCTTGAGGGCTTTAAGGCATAGTAACGCACTCCGTATTTGATTGCCTCCTGTGCATATTTAAAATCATCATGGGCGCTTAAAAAAACCACCAGAGGTTTTGATCCCTTTAAATGGGAGATGGTTTCCGTCAGCTCAATGCCATCCATAACCGGCATGCTGATGTCAGTAAACACCACATGCACGATCTTTGATTCGATTATTTCCAATGCTTCTTTTCCGTTGTCTGCCTGTCCGCACAGTTCAAATCCCAGCTCATTCCAAGGAAAACAGGTAGCCAGAATATTGCGGGAACTGACCTCATCCTCCACAACCAGTAACTGATACATAATATCCCCCTGTTCGTTTTTATCCCCAATATAGTTTCTAAACTAACAGTATAACAAAGAAGAAAATTCTTTGCAAGGAGTGGAAGGAAACTATAAAAATATGATAGTTACATAAAATAATGATAGAATTTTATGATACCAACAGCTAATGGCGGCGTGGTTTTAAATTGGCTGTTTTATGGTAAGATGAATTAGGAACATATCTTAGAGATTTAAAGGAGGAAGTATCATGAAAAGACGATGGAGTGGGGTTCTTTCACTGGCAATTGCTACGGCGCTTACGGTTTCTTTAACCGCCTGTGGTTCTTCAGCAGGTAATAGTGAAACAACCGCAAACGCAGAAAGCACCACAGCGCAGACTAAGGAAGAGACACAAGCGCAGTCAGAAACCCAGCCAACAGAGAATGGGGAACCGGTTACCTTAAGATTTGCCTGGTGGGGTGGAGATTCCAGACATGAAGCAACATTAAATGCAATTGATCTATATCAAAAGAAGCATCCCAATGTAACAATCGAAGGAGAGTATCAGGGATATGACGGATACTATGAGAAGATGATGACGACCTTATCAAGTGGTACGGCTCCGGACCTCTTCCAGTTTTCCAGAGACTGGATTGCAGATGTACAGGAGGCAAAACATTATATTGCGGACTTATCCAAGCTTCCAGTTGATTTAACAACTCTAAAAAAGGATACCATTGAAAAATCCGGAATGTACAATGGCGAACCAGTCATGTTCCCAGTTTCCGTAGGTGGTCAGGTTCTTTATGTTAATACGGAGTTTGCTTCCAGATTCGGAATTGATTTGACAAAAGATTTAACCTGGGAAGACTTAAAGGAACTTGGAACCAAAGTACATCAGCAGGATCCAGAATCCTATTTAATGACTGCAGACATCGATGTGTTAAATCGTCTGATCGTATTAGAGTACATTGCTCAGCAGACAGGAAAGAGTCTGGTAGATCAGGATACGTATGAGATGAATTTTACACAAGATCAAATGAAGGAATCTTTGCAGAATATTTTAGATCTTTATGCAACCAATACACTGGAGCCATTCGGAGAGGCTGCTGTATTCGTTGGTCAGATGGATCAGAATAACAAGTGGGTAACAGGTAAAATTGGTATGCTTTTAGACAACACAGGATCGGCTCCCAAGTATGAATCTTCCATCAGCAGCGATATTGATGTTATGAAGATACCGGTACAGGATAAGGCAGTTTCAAGCGGTGTGGATTTCTCAAGCAACATGGGATTTTGCATCAATGACAATTCCAAAGCCAAGGAAGAAGCTGCTAAGTTCTTAGACTTTTTACAAAATGATCCGGAAGCCATCGAGATTTTACAGACTACAAGAGGTTACTGTCCGACTGAAATTGCAGAAACAACCTTAGAGGATAAGGGAATGCTGGATCAGGTACAGAAAAAAGCGGTAGCTTTAAGTCAGCCAGATTCTTATACAATCAACACCATCAGCTCCAATACAGAACTGGAAACCATTCGTAAGGATGTGATTCAGGAAGTGATTTATGGAGATATGACACCTGAGGAAGGTGCAAAATCCATTGTTGATCAGTACACGGAAGTGCTTTCTACCTTGAAAGCAGAAAAATAACAGACGCTTAGGCAATTGAATCGGGGGATACTGAATTCTGTCAGCAATTTGGCTGGCCGGTATCCCTTTTTTGTTGGAGGAAATTCATGAAAAACCCAAATTCGAATCATACAGATGCCCCCTGCAGAGTAAGAAAATACCCCAAAAACTGGAAATGGGGATTGATCTTTATTGCACCGTGGATCATTGGATTTGCAGTACTTCAGGCATATCCATTGTTAATGTCCCTATACTACTCTTTTACCGATTTCTCTATTTTAAAAGCAGGTAAATGGATTGGATTAAAAAATTATAAGGACCTGTTTACCAAAGATAAATATTTCTGGAAAGCATTTTTTATCACTATAAAATATTCACTCATGTCCGTTCCCATGAAGTTAGTTATGGCGTTGGCCATTGCCATGATATTAAATATGAAACTAAAAGGAATTAACTTATTCCGGACGATTTACTACTTACCGTCAATTATGGGCGGCAGTGTGGCAATTTCTATACTGTGGAAATTTTTATTTATGAAAGAAGGTATGGTAAATCAGGCACTTTCCGCTATTGGTATTCCGTCTGTAGACTGGCTGGGAAGTCCCCAAATTGCACTCGTATCCATCAGCCTTTTAGTTGTTTGGCAGTTTGGTTCTTCCATGGTGTTGTTTTTAGCAGGACTTAAGAATGTTCCTACAGAACTGTATGAGGCAGCGTCCGTTGACGGTGCGACAAAATGGAGACAGTTTATTTCCATCACCTTACCTATGATTACACCCATCGTATTCTTTAATTTGATGATGCAGATTATTCATGCACTTCAGGAATTTACATCAGCTTTTATTATTACCAATGGAGGCCCCAATCACGGAACCTATTTACTGGGAGTCAAAATCTACGAAGATGCATTTAAGAATTTGAAAATGGGGTATGCATCTGCATCCTCATGGATCCTTTTTGTGACAATTCTTGCTGTTACACTGGTAGTATTTAAGTCCTCGGATGCCTGGGTATTTTATAATGACGGAGGAGCAGATTGATGAAAACAAAAAATAGAAACAACTTAATTGCATATATAATCTTAATCTCGATTGGTGTTTTTATGATCTATCCGTTAATTTGGCTGTTTTTTGCCTCATTTAAGGGGAATCAGGAACTGTTTGGAAAACTCACTCTGCTCCCGAAGCAGTTTTCGTTTGTCCCATATGCAAATGGCTGGAGAGGAAGCGGTCAGTTCACCTATTCCACGTTTTACTTAAATACCTTAAAGCTGGTAGTGCCTACGGTAGTGTTAACGGTATTATCAACAGGTGTGGTTGCCTATGGATTTGCAAGATTTAGTTTCCCGGGAAAGAAGCTGTTTTTCTTACTTATGATCTCGACTCTTATGCTTCCTGACTCGGTGGTTGTAATACCAAGATATGTGGCGTTTAATAAGTTTGGCTGGGTAGATACCTACATGCCGTTTTGGGCACCTGCTATTTTGGCTTGCTATCCGTTCTTTATCTTCATGCAGATCCAGTTTTTAAGAGGGATTCCAAGAGAATTAGATGAATCCGCTTATATTGACGGCTGCAATCCATTTATGGTTTTTGTAAAGGTTCTCTTTCCTTTAATGAAACCGGCGGTCTTCTCCGTTGTGATCTTCCAGACACTGTGGAGATGGAATGATTACTTTAACAACCTGGTTTATATCAGCAGTGTAAAAAATTACACCTTATCTCTGGCATTAAAGATGTCCATTGACGGTCAGGGGTCATCAACTCCCTGGAATCAGGTACTGGCGATGTCCTTTGTATCCATGATACCGCCAATTCTTCTATATTTCTTTGCACAGAAATATTTCGTGGAAGGTATTACTTCAGGAGGAGTAAAGGGATGATAAAGCCGGCAAATTTTAATACGAGAGTAGAGATGGCAAGCAGTCTCCTCTCTCTCATACGCCCATTAAAACAGCATTTGAGTTCTGGAAGAGGGTTTTTAAATCTCTCTCAGACTGGTGTCCATTACGGAAGCCGTGCAGCCAGAATGGAAGGATTTGCAAGGATACTATGGGGACTTGGTCCCCTTTTTTCCCAAAGTTCCTCCTATGAAGAAAAGAAAATCCAAAATGAAGCTGCAGAATGGAAAGCAATTGTTTTAGAAGGAATTGCAACAGGGACAGATCCGGAGCACGAAGAATACTGGGGAGATATGGCCGATTTTGACCAGAGAATCGTGGAGGCAACGGCGCTTGTCGTGATGTTTTGTTTAAATAAAGAGATGTGGCAGGAACTTCCAGAAGCGGTGAGATCCCATGTTTACCAGTGGCTCAATCAGATGAACCATTGTGAAATGCCCCGCAATAATTGGAGGTTTTTCCGGATTCTTACCAATATGACCTTCCGTCTTTTAAATCTTCCATATTCCAAAGAACGGGTAAAAGAAGACAAAGAGCTGATTGAAAATTCCTATGTGGGCGGCGGCTGGTATGTAGATGGCGGAAGCGATAAGATGGATTATTACATTGCTTTTGCGTTTCATTTCTATGGACAGATTTATGCTTCTTTTATGAAAGAACTTGATCCTGTGTGGTCCGCAACCTTAATGGAACGCCGGGAAGTGTTTTCCCGGGATTTTATCTATATGTTCAATAATGATGGAACTAGTGTTCCGTTTGGAAGAAGTCTGACTTACCGCTTTGCTCATGTCAGCTTCTTTAGTGCTTTTGCATTTCTGGGCGGGAGATCTCTGGATTATGGAGTAATAAAAAATCTGATCTGCGGAAATTTAAAAAAATGGTTTGAATTGCCTATTATGGATCATGCAGGGGTAATGACAGTGGGGTATCAATATCCCAATCTGATTATGAGTGAACATTACAATGGGTGCGGATCACCATACTGGGCCTTGAAAGCATTCCTTGTGCTGGCATTGCCGGAAGATCATGAATTCTGGAGAGCAAAACCGAAAACATTTACTTATGAAAAGCAGAAAAAACTTTCTATTCCACATATGATTATAACTCATGACCAGGATGAGACAGTGATGGCCTATGTGGCAGGTCAGCACTGTCCTGGAAATCATGGCCATGTATCTGAGAAGTATGAAAAGTTTGTATATTCCAATCGATTTGGATTCAGCATTTCAAGAGGATATGAGTTGAATGATGGTGCTTTTGATAATACCATCGCATTTTCCCATAGTGGAGAGAATCGCTATACCATGATGAATGGATGCTTATCCTATGTAACAGAGGAAGATTTTCTGCGTGTAACCTATCATCCCATAAATGGAGTAACGGCAGAAAGTATCATCGTACCTTGTTCCCCATGGCATGTAAGAATTCACAGGATCGTCTGTGAACAGGATATTGATGTTTCAGAAGGCGGATTCTGTCTGCCTGCGGAGGATGAATCCGGAAAACGGTATGAAAAGAGTCAACTGAATCAAGGGGCGGGCAGAGCAGCGGCTGTATTGCCCTGGGGAATCTCAGGAGTTGTAAGTCTGACCGGAGGTGACGGAGAGGTACTTCAGTGCTTCCCTAATACGAATCTTTTATATCCTCTTACGGTTATGCCCCTGGTGAAGCATCATCTGAAAAAAGGAAGTCATATACTGGTCAGCTGTGTATTCGGCGATATGTCAGAAGACCGGGAGCTAAGATGGAATCAGATGCCAAAAGTGAGTTGGCAGGAGGCAATCGTGACTGTGGAATGGAATGGGAAGGTCACTAAGATTGTATAGCACAGAAGGAGGAATGTTCATGAGATCGGAAGTTTTGCACTGGGCAAATGAAATCGAAACAAAGATACTTGATAAGCTTCAGCAGGTGGCAGATCGGAACGTGCATAAAATCCCTTATACTGCAACAGATGGGAGCTTTGATGATTGCTCTGGCGAAAAAATTGGATGGTGGACCAATGGCTTTTTTGCCGGTATGATGTGGTTTTTATATGACAGGAGAAAAAGCAGCCAGGCATTAAAAAATGCATTGGATATAGAAGAAAAACTGGATGCCAGTTTTCTCAACTATGATTTTCTGGATCATGATAACGGATTTAAATGGCTTCCTACGGCAGTGATTAATTATAAGATTACAGGATCAGAAGCTTCATTGAATCGGGGACTTCTTGCAGCCTCCAATCTGGCAGGAAGATATAATACCAAAGGAAAATTTATCCGGGCGTGGAATGACCGGACTGGACAGGATCACAGAGGATATGCAATCATTGACTGCATGATGAATCTTCCCCTGCTTTATTGGGCAGTTAATTGTACAGGGGATCCCCGTTTCCAGCAGATTGCAGAAAATCATGCTGATACAGTCATAAATAGTTTTATCAGGCCTGACGGGTCAGTGGCTCATATTGTAGAATTCGATCCGGTTACCGGCAGGCGGCTCAGAAGCCATAAAGGTCAGGGATATGAACATGGATCAGCCTGGACCAGAGGCCAGGGCTGGGGGATTTATGGATTTGCACTTAGTTACAGGCATACAAAAAAACAGGATTATCTGACAGCAGCATGCAGGATAGCGGATTATTATCTGGATCATATACCAGAGAATGGGCTGATCCCCATTGATTTTAACCAGCCTGACTCCTGTACATGGGAAGATTCTTCTGCCGCTGCAGTTGCTGCCTCAGGACTTTTGGAATTGTCTGGTCTGGTTCAGGCAAGTGATCGGGAACGGTATGAAGAGGCGGCTGTCAGACTTTTAGAGGTTCTTTCCAAACAACGATGCAGATGGGAAACAGAGGTGGATTATTTCCTGGATTGCTGCTCCGCTTCTTATAAAGAAGCAGTGCATGAGTATCCCATTATATACGGTGATTTTTATTTTATTGAAGCAGTTCTTAAGATCAATCAGCATGCCATTGATATATGGTAGAAGAAGACCAGGAGAAACGAATGGATAATTTGACGAAACAGGAAATCAAAATAAAATTAAATCTGGTGGTAGAAAAACTTCTTCATTTGGAAGCGGAGAAAGAAAAGACGGAAGAAGGAAGTGAGACCACCGGGTATTTTAAAAGAGATTTTGGTATTCAGGAATGGGACTGGCCGCAGGGCGTAGGCCTTTATGGTATTACAAAAATGTTGAAATCCAGGGACGACGAGCAGCGCAGGCAGTTTCTGCTTAATTGGTATCAGATGAATTTAAAAAACGGACTACCTTCAAAGAATATCAATACTACGGCTCCACTGCTGGCACTTATTGATTTAAACGAGTCATGGAAGAATCCGGAATTTGAAGCACTCACACTTAACTGGGCTAAGTGGCTGATGGAAAGCCTCCCAAGAACCAGAGAGGGAGGTTTTCAGCATGTTACCAGCGCAAACGGTGACCGTCAGGGCGTCAGACTCAATGATAACCAGATTTGGATTGATACGATTTTTATGACTGTTCTGTTTTTAAACAGAATGGGATTAAAATATGGACGGAATGACTGGATAAGTGAATCGATTTATCAGATGCTGCTTCATATGAAATATTTATGTGATAAAAAGTCCGGTTTATTTTATCATGGCTGGAACTTTAATGGCAGGCATAATTTTGGCAAAGTGTTTTGGTGCAGAGGTAACAGTTGGTTTACATTGGGAAGTCTGGAATATATTGAAATGTTCCATGGAACAATGGATGAGGGGATAAAGAAATTTATTACAGGAACCTATAAAAACCAGGTTGAGGCATTGTCCGTGCTGCAAAGTAAAAGTGGTTTATGGAATACAGTTTTAGATGATCCGGACAGCTATGAAGAAGTTTCCGGCTCGGCAGCCATAGCCGCCGGAATTATAAAAGGAATACGTATGGGAATACTGGACAGTAAATATTCAGAGTGTGCCAGGTCTGCAGTGGCTGGGATTCTTCAAAATATAGGGGAGGATGGAACGGTTTTTTCTGTATCAGGAGGAACAGGAATGGGGGAAGATAGAGAACATTATAAAAACATTCTTATTTCCTCCATGGCCTATGGGCAGGCTTTAGTGATATTAGCACTTTGTGAGGCGTTAGACATGATCGAAAGCCTGTAAAAATGGAACCGTCACAATCTTAGAAAGAGGAAGCAATTTTTTTAGCTATTTTTCCTGCCAGTGTACGCCAAGGCTTGCAGCCAGATGAGCGCCTGCAGAAAAACCGCAGATATCAATTTTATCAGGATCAATAAACAGGCGTTCGCAATTTTCTCTTAAGTATCGGACAGTCTGAGCCAGTTCTTTTAGTGCGGTGCTGGCAACGCCAGTTCGATTTCCCTCTGGATCGCCTGTTGTATATCTTAATACAACTGCGTGATATCCCATGGATAAAAACTGGAGAGCAATCGGTTCTGATTCCCGGTCAGAGGTAAACAGATACCCTCCGCCAGGCGCAATAACCATCACAGGACGTTTTTTACCAGGCAAAAGCTCTTTGGAATCCTCGATCAGATAAGCTGTAAAAAATCCGGCGGATTCATTTTCATTAAATTTATGGGTTTGGATAATCAAAATGACAACTCCTTCCATTATAAATATAGTTAATCATTGTACCAAATTTTATACACGATCACCAGTTTATAATAATTAAATTATAATGGAAAGACAGTGGTGAAGGTACAGAAGGAAAAAAAATGAAGTGTATAGAGAAAAGAAAATAAAGTATCGGCTTGACATTCTTAAGTTCCTGTGCTAATGTGATACAGTAAAAAAGTACCATATCAACAAGAGAAGTTCGTAGGAAAATGACAATTGTCTGCCGAAGGAGTAACACTCTCAGGCATCCGAGATACCGGATAAGGACTATGAATGGATGTGGCTCTGGAGAATCTCATGAATGAGTGCCGAAGGTGCAAGGCGCGGGAGACCGCGTTAATCTCTCAGGCAAAAGGACAGAGTTTAAGTTCAAACGTTAGCGGCAGTGATGCCCTTATTTGTTTGCTTTCAGAGCCAAATCATCCCGTATGGTTTGGCTTTTTTTAGTAAAAAAAAGAGAGGTCTGTCACATGGAACAATTTACACAGCTGGTTGATCAAGTCAGCGGCATTGTCTGGAACAGCATTTTACTGTATCTGCTGGTGGGAACGGGAATTTTATTTACTGTACGCACCCGGTTTGTACAGGTCAGAAAATTTGGGGAAGGATTTAAAAGGCTGTTCGGCAGCTTTAAGCTTAATGGTGAGAACGCGGGAAAAGACGGAATGTCTTCCTTTCAGGCCTTAACTACAGCAATTGCCGCTCAGGTAGGCACAGGCAATATTGCAGGCTGTGCAACAGCGCTTTATTCCGGAGGACCAGGAGCGATATTCTGGATGTGGGTGAGTGCATTTTTTGGTATGGCAACCAACTATGGAGAAGCGGTCCTGGCTCAAAAATATAAAACAGTCAATTCACAGGGAGAAGTAACGGGAGGTCCGATTTATTATATCAAAGCCCGCTTTCAGGGGACCTTTGGAAAGATTATGGCGGTCTTTTTCTCCATTGCAATTATCTTTGCACTGGGATTTACAGGCAATATGGTTCAGGCAAATTCCATTGGTCAGGCTTTTTATACTGCTTTTGGATTGGACCCGATGATGGTTGGAATAGTGATTGCAGCAGTTGCAGCATTCACCTTTATGGGAGGAGTAAAGCGAATTGCTTCACTGACAGAAAAGCTTGTTCCGGTCATGGCTGGACTTTATATTATGTTTTGTCTGATTGTGCTGGTTATGAACTACAGCGCCCTTTTGCCTGCTTTAGAATCTATTGTGGTTGGAGCGCTTCGTCCGCAGGCACTGCTTGGCGGAGCAGCAGGAATCGGAGTTCAAAAAGCCATGCGTTATGGTGTTGCGAGAGGACTTTTTTCCAATGAAGCTGGTATGGGATCCACTCCTCACGCGCATGCAATTGCTAAGGTCGAAAAGCCACAGGATCAGGGCGTGATGGCAATTATGGCTGTATTTATCGACACCTTTGTGGTTCTTAATCTCACTGCACTGGTGATCATAACCTCTGGGCAGCTGGCTCCCGGAGTGAAAGGAGCACCTCAGGGAACCGCTCTTGCCCAGGCTGCGTTCAGCCAGTCATTTGGTTCCTTAGGCAATACGTTTATAGCAATATGCCTTCTGTTTTTCGCATTTTCTACAATCATCAGCTGGTATTTTTTTGGTGAGGTAAATGTAAAGGCCCTATTTGGCGCTAAAGCAACGAAGGGCTATGCTTTAATAGTTGTGCTGTTCCTTGTTCTTGGATCATTTTTAAAGGTCCAGCTTGTCTGGAATTTATCAGATTTGTTTAACGCACTGATGGTATTTCCAAACCTGATTGCCCTTTTATCCTCCGTTGGTATTGTTGCAAAAGCAGCACGGGGAGAGGATATTATGGAGTAGCATTGCCCGATTCCTCTATTCCGGTTAAGAAACCGGAAAATTCATGGAAAAGAGTTTCTTCTATCTTTTTCATCCACACGGTTATGCCGCCTTTTGAGAGGGTGAGAAGAAGATGGATGGATCCTACATATTCGCCCACAACGGATACAGGAAGGTATAGAGTCCGTGAGTCCGCCCATAGGGCCTTTACCGCAATTCTTTGGTCATAGCCGTTTAATATGCTGACAGCAGGTTCAGAAAAGGAGAAAGGTATTTTATATGACTTACCAGGTCCAGACAGTGTAAGACACCCTTTTTCTGAATCAAAAGAAAGGGAAAGACGGTCAAATCCCTGGCGGCCAGGCAGCAGTCGGTAAGACGTGTTGTGGATAGAAGGAGCGGAAAGGATGAGGGGGTGGGCATCAGACCCGAAAAATCCCTTCATCTCATCATGGATAATATCCAGAATGTCCTGTTGTCCTCCCCGGATGTTCTGGGTATCTGCCGTAACCACGATTACCGTATCCGGTTCCGGGTAGAAAAGTACATACTGACCGCCCATGCCGTACATGGCAAAACCATCACGGATCTGCCAGATCTGATAGCCGTAGCCCTGCTTTTCATCCAGTGTCTGCCCAAAATGAACAGTGGGGACTTTAAAGGAAACAGCATCTCTTAAATAATCTGCAAAAATTCCGCTTCCATGCCGGATTGTATCCATACAGAATCTGCCAGTCTTCCATAAATCTCTGGGATAGGCCATCAGGCCGGAGCCTCCCATTTCGCTTCCAAACGGATCTTTTATGATATATGCGTCTTTGGAAAAATCCAGTTCATTCAGACATTTTTCTCTTAAATAATTAAGCACTCCTTTGCCGGTCAGCTTTTTTACCAGTGCTGCCAATGTATGGCTGGCGGAAGTATCATAAAGAAAGACTTCTCCGCTTTTATGGGTGGGCGGTACTTTAAAAAAGCTTTCCACCCAGTTTTTCTGCCTGTCAATTTTATAAGTGGTTGCTGAATGGCAGGTCTGCATCGTAAGCATATGCTGTATGGTCATGTCCATAAGCCAGGGGCTTGTTTCATCACCGCTTACGTATTCCGGAAAATATCCGGCAATGGAATCCGTAAGGGAAATCAGTCGGTCCTCAAGTAAGTAACCCACAGCAAGGGTACAGAAGCTTTTGGTGATGGAGAACATGCGGTGAAGGTCAGATTCTGTATAGGGTGTCTGATAGTTTTCTGTAAGAAGCCTGCCTCCCTGATCCGCAAGAAAGCTGTGAATGGGGAGCCCGCTTTCTTTCAGACGGAGCCAGATCTTCTCCATATGTTCTTTCGATGGTACCGGATGTTGGTTATGCATTAATCTTGTCCCTCATTTCTTTTGGCGAAACACCGTAATTCTTTTTAAATGCTCTTCGGAAGGAAGCTGCATTGTTATAGCCCAGATACTGATACAAAGTGGAGAGACTGGTGTCAGTTTCCAGAATAATTTCCTTGGCTTTTGCCATTCTCAGCCGTTCTAAATAGGTGGAGAAGTTCTCAGAAACTTCTCTCTTAAAGAGATAGCTGAAATAATTTTCCGAGATTCCGAATTCATCAGAAATTTTAGTCAGACAAAGGTCAGGATCATGGTAATTATTGATAATATAATCCTGGATTTTTATTATCAGCTCATTGCTCTCTGTATCAGTACCGCATATATCACAAAGCTCAAAAGCGATGGTTTTTAAGCTGTCTAGACTCATCTCTCCTTCAAACTGTTTGTCGATCATATCCAAAAGTCTCAGTTTCTCTTCTTCCAGACCTTCTTCCGAAACAGAGTGCCTTTTCTTAAAGACAGTTGCCCGGATATCCGATATAAGCCATTTCTGCTGTTTAAAGGAAAGGCTGCGCATGCTGGTATTTTCTTTCCGGATCAGCTTAAAAAGCTCCCGCACCTGGTCCTTGTTTCCGGTAGAGATAAAGCCGCTTAACTGAATAGATAAGCTTTCAGGGAAATAATATACGTCATTGGATTTTGCAAAATCGCTGCAGCTTAAAATATATTTTTCCGTGGTAGTAATTGATTTTGCATCCTTTGCCTGCTGATAGGATTTCCATGTATAAGATATCAGACCGTTCCGGCCGCCTAATCCGCCCCGGATCCAGATTCCATACTTTTCCAGAAGTTCCTTGTGCATGGCAAGAAAGATGTCTCTGTCTTTGTTTAACTCCTTCTCATGCTGTATTGATTTATCAGAGGCGATCAGTATGGCAAATGCCCGGTCGGATGGTTTATAGATATACCCGGTATCAGGATAATAGCGCCGGAGTGCATCTCTCACCAGCATATCGTAATTTTCAAAGCACAGCTCTAAATCCTTTGCGCAGATGTCAGATTCTTCTGACGGGGAGACTTCTGTATATAAAACATGGAATTTTATATCAGGCCGTTCCAGCCCAAGTTCCTCTATAATATACTGCATCTCTATGTTATTGGTGATGCTGCCTTCCATAATCCGTCTCATATAAGATTCGGCTACGACAGGCTTCTGCTTCTCCACAAGGAGATTTAATGAGCTTGCCAGTGATTCCTTGATGTTTAATTCATCCGACAGTTTTAACAGCCTGCGGTTACCAAAGGATGAAAAAATGACTGCCAGAATTCCTCCAAAAAAGATGGCGGCCAGAGTAACTGTGGTAAAAAAACGCTGATAGGGAGTGATGGAGTAGTAGGCCTTTTCTTCCGGCTGGATCAGGTAATAATTCCAGTCATTATAAGATGAAGTTACGGTGGTAATCAGCATCTTCTCTTCGCCATTGCCATGGGTATAATGTGCGATGTCATGGTCAAAAGTCATGGCTTTCAGAGTATCGTATTCCAGGACAGGACCAGAACCGGAAAGAAGAAACACCTGATTGCCATTTTTATCATAGGCAACCAGATATCCGTTATCATATAAATTAATACTGGAGAAATATTCCATAATCTGATCATGCTCAAATTGATAGCATATTACTGAACTGCTGTGATTGGCAGTCTGGGAGAATGGCGTCAGTGGATACATGTATAAAAAGTTTTTAGAAGAAGTACCAAGCTTTTCAAATGGAATAAATTTGTTCCAGTAAACTGGATCTACCAGTATTTTGGAAAACTGCTTCGGATCGATGGGGTACTTTGTATTATGCCAGATAAAAAAATCAAAATCCGAAAAAAGGATTGAGGAGATGGCATAACTGGATTTTTCAATATAAATAAAAGAGTTGCTGATTGGCAGCAGCAGCTCCACTGGTGTAATGGATTTTAGACTTTGCTGAGTTTTATAGCCAAGATAGTAGAACGAAGAGTCTGTTCTGTCTTTCCGGCTGATCAGGTTATTAAAGAGGCTGTTGGCCGTAATCTGCTTGACTGAAGCATTCATCACTTCAAGGGTGTTATCCAGCTGGGTAACAGAGGCAGACAGGCTGAGCCGGTTCTGCTGATAGATACCGTTCTTTACCTGACGGTAGGAAAGAGAGTACAGGATAACTCCGATCATGAGGATAATTGCCAGGATTAAAGTATAGGACAGCATAAGCTGATTTTTGTAGGATATATTTTTGTTTTGTCTGAGTGTGGGTTTGCGTTTTTTCATATGCACCGTTCCTTTTTTCATATCAAAATTATAGTATGAAATAATAGTAAAATCAATCATCTTCCCCCCTTTACATTAAGAACTGTACAGTAAACGTAAAATATGTACTCAAACAAGTCATCTGTCTCTTCCTATAGTATGATGCGCAAACAGATAGAGACCGGAGGAGATGATATAAAAATTGCATAATAAATATCCGTATGAAGTGGCTGTTTAGAGAAAAATGAACAATGATAGTAAATAATGTGCGTTGATAATGTGCGCCTGAAATGCTATGATGGCAATGCAAAAAAGGTGCGCACCACAAAATAACAATATTGGGAGGTTTGAAATGAGAGTTAAAAAAATGCTTGCAGCTGGTATGGCGGTTACCATGGCTGCATCAATGGTTTTAAGCGGCTGTTCTTCATCCGGTAAGACAGGAGCACAGGCATCGAGTGCCGGTGCAAATACAGAAAGCGGTTCTTCTGCAGGAGAGAGTAAAGCAGAAAATGAGATTAAGAAACCAGAGAAGATTACCATTATGGTAAATTCCACTGTAACGACAAAGGCGAATAACAGAGATGCTTTTGAAAAAAGGTGGGAAGAGCTTACTGGAATTGATTTAGAGATTATTCAGCCTGACCACGATGCTTATTTTGATGTTTTAGGTCAGAGCTTCGCTTCTGGTCCTGAAAACTGGCCGGATGTTATTATACTCAATGGAAGCTATTATACCGGTTATGCGGAGGAAGGCGCACTGTGGGATATGACAGAAGCATGGGAAAACTCAGAGTTAAAGGCTTCAGGCCGTGTAACAGGAGAAGATGTAATCGAAGCTACAAAGATTGATGGAAAACTCTATGGCTTCCCAGATGCAAGAAGAGGCGGATGCCTTACTTATGTAAAGAAGAAATGGCTGGACAATTGCGGTTTAGAAGTTCCGGCTACATATGATGAATATTTAAACATGCTGAAAGCATTTACAGAAGGTGACCCTGATGGAAATGGTATTAACGGAGACACCTATGGTGTTTCAGCAGCAGGTCTGATGGGAGCCAAGGGAGGAGATCCTTCTTCTAACTATCTTCCTGAATTTTATCAGGATGCACAGCCAAACTTTGCAAAAGGGGCGGATGGCGTCTGGTATGATGGATTTACAAAGGAGAATTTCAGAGGTGCTCTGGAGCGGTTAAGAGATGCTTATCAAAAGGGATATATTGATAAGGAGAGTTTAACAAACGGAACCAAAGACTGCCGCAATAAGTTCTATGAAGATAAGTTCGGCGCATTTACTTATTGGGCAGGTACCTGGGCTTCCAACTTGAAGAACAATCTGGAAGCCAATGGAAAAGATGGAGAACTGATTCCTCTTAAACCGATTAAAGAAGTAGGTACCTACGAAGAAGGAACTGCTCCGGTATGGGCAATTACATCTGCCTGTGAGAATCCTGAGGGAGTTTTCAAATATTTCATTGAATCCATGCTTGACGGCGGTGATATGCAGATGCTTTGGAGCTATGGTGTAGAAGATGTTCACTGGTCTACAAAAGCGGAGACAATTCTTGACAATACTTATAAAGAGGGTGAATTCCATACCAGAGAAAGTCTGGAACAGCCAGGAACACAGTATACAAAACAGCACCTTGATCCGACAATGGCAATTGCCAGATGGGACAATGATCCGGGAAAAGCTACAGTTAAGGAAGAAGCAAAAGTATCTCAGGAAGTCTTTAATGAAAATTGCCACCAGGCAACCATCATTCCTTCCACAGAAGTAATGGCAACTTACAATGGTGATTTAACAACATTGAAAAACTCCATTGTTGCTGATGTTGTTGTTCAGGGACTTTCCATTGATGCAGCTTACGAGCGCTTTGAGAAAGAAGGCGGAGCTGAGTGGTCCAAAATGATTGTGGACTCTTTAAATGAATTAGGATCTTCAAAATAGGTTTAGGAAGGTTATAACGTATGAATACAATAAAGAAAGAGCCTGCAGCGAAAGCTGCAGGCAGCAATAAGCGGCCTCTGCTGGTTTCGCTTCGGTATTATAAAGGTTTCTATCTCATGTTTTTACCGGTACTGGCTTTTGCAATCGTGTTTAACTATCTTCCTATGTTTGGTATCAGATATGCTTTTTATTCTTATAAGGGAATCAAGGAGCCGGTATTTATAGGCCTTGCCCATTTTCAGAAGATGATGAAAATGTCAGGGTTCTGGAATGCCTTTGGCAATACCATTACATTAAGTGTTGTTAAGCTTCTTTTAAATACATTTACGGCTGTTGCGCTTTCCCTTATGCTCAATGAGCTGAGAGGCGCAGCTTTTAAGAAGATAACTCAGACGATAGTGTATCTGCCCCACTTTATGTCATGGGTGGTTACAGCATCTGTCTTTACATTAATACTTTCTCCCACCAGCGCAGGTCTGGTAAACTCAGTACTGATAAAACTGGGGATTTTGAAAGAGGGAATTTATTTCCTGGCAGATAAATCATGGTGGCGTACGATGTTTTATGGCATAAACGTCTGGAAGGATACAGGCTGGGGAACGATTATTTTTATAGCAACTCTGTCCGGAATCAATCCGGAGCTTTATGAAGCGGCATCCATGGATGGGGCAGGCCGGTGGAATAAACTGCGTTACATCACGATGCCGGCTCTTAACAATACCATTATTACGGTGCTGATTTTAAATCTGGCAAAGGTCATGAACTTATTTGAGTCTGTATTTGTTATGCAAAACGATGCCGTAACGCAGGTATCAGATGTACTGCATACATACATTTATACGCAGACATTCAATTCCGGTGCACTTCCTGATTATGGATATACCACCGCAGTAGGGCTGACTGCTTCACTTGTAGGCTGCTTATTTGTTCTGGTCTGCAACAAGGCCAGCCACAAAGTAAGAGGAAGAGGAATTGTGTAGGAGGGAAAACATGAAAAAGAAAGCAACAGCATTTGATTATGGGCTGGTGATAATATTCGTGCTAATAAGCCTGATCATGATTATCCCCATTTATAAAGTATTCATAGATTCTTTTGATTTAAAAACGGCGTACGGTATGAAATTATTTCCGGAACAGTTTGGTTTAGCAGGATATAAATCCGTATTCACCAATCCAACCCTGTACAGACCGTTTCTGGTGTCCTGCTTTACTACAATTGTAGGAACTTTTACAGGCCTTACAATTGCAACACTTGGGGCATATGTACTGATTCAGTGGAAAATGCCGGGACGGACATTTTTTGCAAACCTGCTTCTGTTTACCATGATTTTCAGCGGTGGTATGATTCCAACGTATCTGGTAATGAAGGCAATACATATAACAAATACATTGCTGGTGGTTATCCTTATGCCGGCTATCAATGTTTATAATATCGTTCTTATGAGAAACTTCTTTGAAGGTATTCCATCCAGTTTATTTGAATCAGCGGAAATTGACGGCTGCTCTCCCATGGGGGTATTCCTTAAGATTGTACTGCCGCTGTCAAAAGCGGCTCTGACAGCAATTGGTCTGATGTACGCAGTTTCTTACTGGAATGACTATACACATTATAAACTTTATATTACAAATGATAATTTATATAATTTCCAGATGAAGTTAAGATCTGTTATAATGGGAAGTGATCTGCCTTACGCAGTTGGCGGTGCAACAGATAATACAGTTAAAAATGCAGCCGTTATTGTAGCAATTCTTCCCTTTATGATCATTTATCCATTCTGCCAGAAGTATTTTATTCAGGGTGTTAATATTGGTGCCGTAAAAGAGTAATGATCAGGCAGAAAGAGGGGCAGAGTTTCTGCTCCTTTTTCTGCCTGAACCATAGTATGGGAGGTAATGGTGATGGCAATGTATCAAAATCCTGTTTTATACGCGGACTACTCAGATCCGGATGTAATCCGTGTAGAAGAAGATTATTATATGGTAGCTTCTTCGTTTACATATCTGCCTGGTGTCCCTCTTCTGCATTCCAAAGATCTGGTTCACTGGGAGATTATCAATCACTGTGTAAGTTCCCTGCCGTTTGAGAAATATGAGGAGCCGTCCCACGGGTCTGGTACCTGGGCGCCCTCTATCCGTTTCCACGAGGGAATCTTTTACGTATTCATTCCGCTTCCTGATGAAGGGATTTTTGTGGCCTCATCAAAGGATCCCTATGGAGAATTTAAGCTGCACTGCCTTCACGAAGCAAAAGGCTGGATCGATCCCTGCCCATTCTGGGATGAGGACGGAAAAGCGTATATGGTGTTTGCATATGCCAACAGCCGATGCGGAATCAAACACAGACTGGATCTGGTGGAAATAGATCCCCTGTGCCGGGGAATTATTGGTGAACCTGTCACCATCTTTGACGGGGAACAGATCGCTCCCACTACGGAAGGACCCAAAATGTATTACGATCAGGGATATTATTATATTCTCATGCCATCAGGAGGCGTGGCTGTTGGCTGGCAGTCTGTCTTACGGTCGAGGTCTGTGAAGGGACCTTATGAGTACCGGATTGTCCTGCACCAGGGAAATACAGATGTAAACGGACCGCACCAGGGCGGCTGGGTTATCGCATCCGATGGCAGACACTGGTTTATACATTTCCAGGATGTCAAAGAGCTTGGGCGTATTGTTCATCTGCAGCCCATGTGCTTTCACAATGGCTGGCCATTTATCGGCACGGACCAGAACGGGGATGGAATTGGAGAGCCGGTGAAAGAGTGGAAGCTTCCCGCAGAAGGAAAGCCTGAATATAAAATCGCCCAGTCTGATGATTTTGTAAGCAGTAAGCTTTCTCTTCAGTGGCAGTGGCAGGCGAACCCCAGGCAGTCCTTTTATTCCTTAAATGGACACAGAGGACTCCGGTTGTTTTGTTGGGCCAATCCATCCAGGGAGAACCTTTTGTGGTACGCACCCAATGCTCTGACTCAGATCCCTCAGCAGCCTGCATTTACTGCTTTAACCAAGGTATGTCTATGTGGGGAAGCGGATGGGGATATGGCCGCCATTGGCATGATCGGGCATTCCTATTCGTATCTTGGACTTCAACGAACGGATAAGGGAAACAGACTGATGTTTTATACGGGAAACGTCACCAATAAGGAGTTGAAAGGAGAGGCACAGGAAATTCCTGAAATCTCCTGTCCGTATGCGGGTAATACGGTTTATCTGCGTCTGGAGCTGTTCTCCGATAAAACCTACCGGTTTTCCTGTTCACCGGATGGAATCCGCTATACCTTTATCGGGTGTCCCCAGCCGTTATGCAGGGCGACCTGGACAGGTGCGAAACTCTGCCTTTGGAGTGCAAACAAGAGTAACATAAGATCAGAAGGGTATGGGGAATATGAATTTATACACATCGAAGACAGAAGCGGTGGCAAAGAAGGCTTTTGAAGCGGCGGGAAATGGAGATTATGAAACGGTTGTTCATCTGATTGACCACAGCTTCAACACAGAGGACTGTGATGAGAAGGGAAACAGCCTTCTCCACTATGCAGTGCTGGGGAAAAACCAAAAACTGGTGAAATATCTGGTGGAACGCTGCAAGATGGATCCGGCATGGGCGAATCAGTCCATGTGTACACCTTATGACCTGGCTGCAGGGACACCTCTGGAAGATTATATAAAAGGTGTATGCGGTTTTTCCCTGGGAGAATGTTATCGGAACCCAGTTTTAAGGGGAATGCATCCGGACCCCAGCATTGTACGTGTGGGAGAAGATTACTATATGGTCAATTCCAGCTTTGTAATCTTTCCGTGCATTCCCATTTCCCACTCAAAGGATTTGGTCCACTGGAAAACCATCGGCTATGCGGTCACAGACGAGAAGTGGGCAAAGAAATATCTTGGAAATCTGGAGAGTGGAAGGGGATTCTGGGCACCGGATATCAGTTATCACAACGGACGATTTTATATCTGTGCAACCCTGCGAAACAATGACGATGCACCATTTATTCAGACTCAGATGGTGACCAGTTCCGATGAACCAGCGGGTCCCTATGGGACCCCGGTTATTCATAATGTACTGGGGATTGATCCCTCCATTTTTACGGATGATGACGGAAAACGGTATATGCTGGTTAACCGGGGAGCCAGAATCATGGAGATTTCAGAAGATGGCACAAAGCTGCTGTCATTACCGGAACTGATCTGGTACGGACATTCCGGTCATGCGCCGGAAGGTCCCCATCTTTTAAAGAAGGATGGATATTATTACTGTTTCCTGGCAGAAGGCGGCACTGGAAAAGGACATATGATTTCCGTGGCAAGATCCAGAAAACTATACGGACCCTATGAAAACTGTCCTTACAATCCCATCATGCATCAATGGGATGAAATGGGTGCCATTCAGTGCTGTGGACATGGAAAGCCGGTGGAAACGCCGGATGGCAGATGGTTTATGGTATATTTATGTTCCCGGTTTATTGACGGAACCTGGGGAATGACTGGCAGAGAAACCTGTCTGGATGAAATCACCTGGACCTTAGACGGGTGGCCGTTGGTAAATGGAAGAAAAGGCCCATCCTATATGGCGCCGGTTCCTTTTCCGGAAAAGTCCGGAAAGGTTATTTCCAGGATAGGACAATCCGTCTGGTTTACTCCAAGGACCAGAGACATTACCCGGGTCCGGACCGGGGAAGATGGAATCTTGTGGATCAGAGGAGACGGTCTGGATTTATGCAGCAGACAGTGCCAAAGCCTGCTTATTCAGTTTCAGCCGGATTTTGGCTTTTACGCGGAATTTGAGATGTGGATCCCCGGAGAGGAAACAAATGAGTTCACCTCCGATGCAGGCATGACACTTTATTACGATGAAAATACCTATATAAAATTTGGTGTGACAAAGAATCTTGTATTTGTAACAGAATATGTCAATAACGCTTATGTCAGGACAAAAAGCATGAAATTTGATTTTCAGGGGCGTGTCTTGTTTGGCGTTGAGACAGATGGTCTTAACAGAACGTTTCTATTAAATAATGAAATCCTGTGGCGTTGGACAGATGTAACTTCCATATGTTCGGAAGGTCTTACAAAAGGAAAACGTTTTACAGGAGCAGCTTATGGAGTGTACGTAAATGGCAGCAATCTTTTATGCTGGAGACAGCACAGTAAAATTTAATAAAATAACTACATACCCACAGACTGGGTTATCACAGGCCATGCTTCTTTATCTGGCAGATGGTGTGGAAATGAAAAGCTTTGCCCAGAACGGAAGAAGTACAAAATCATTTCTCCATGAGGGCCGTCTGGCTCTCATGGAGAAAGAGATGAAAGAAGAAGATTTTCTCTTTATACAATTTGGCCACAATGACGAGAAAGATGATTCGGCACGGCATACGGATCCGGATACTACGTTTCAGGAGAATTTAATGAAATTCATCCAGGCAGCAAGAAACAAAGGGGTTTATCCCGTTCTTATTACCCCAATTGCCAGAAGACTTTTTAATGATCAGGGCAAGTTTCTTCCAGGCAGCCATGGCGCTTATCCGGAGGCCGTAAAGCAGACTGGGGAAAAAGCCTGCGTTCCTGTTATTGATTTAACAGCAATTACGGAAGCTTATCTTCAGTCAGTGGGAGACTTAGCTTCCAGGGCATATTTTATGTGGCCTGGTGACAATACCCATTTAAAACCGGAGGGAGCAGTGATTATGGCAGGGTTTCTTGCCGGAGAACTGAAAAAGCTTGGGGCTCCTTATGAAAATCTGCTGGACCTTGGTAATGTTTTGGTGGAAAATCAGGGGCTTGATGTTTCATAAGAGGGGGGGATTCTATGAGATGGAGCGGCTCCAGATGGCTTTGAGATAAGGAAAAAATGGTTTACATCTGAAGCAATCGGGTGTATAATCAAATCTTACATACGTAGTAATTTATTTTTCTGCAGGGAGGTTATAAAAGGGGCCCTGTTCCTTTCATATTATAAATATTACAAACGTAAGAATAAGGAGAATTATGCGCCACAGTCATTTGTTTAAGAATAAGAGCTTTCCGGACATTTCTTTTCAGATTCCCCGGTTACTGATATTAGGAATGTTTTTCGGATTTTTGCTTACGGTACTGATTGTACGATTATATCATTTACAGATCATGGAAGGGGAGGCCAGTCAGGAGGAATTTATTTCCTCTATTATGAAGACTCAGAGGCTTCCTGGAAACAGGGGAAATATCTATGACAGGAATGGGACGCTTCTGGCTTCCAATCGTCTGTCCTATAACATAACTCTGGAAGATTCCGGGACTTATAAGAATCAGAAGGAAAAACAGAAAGCATTGAATGGAATTGCATATCAGCTGATCCGTCTTGTGGGAGATGATGATAAGTTAAATCTTAGTCTTCCCATCACAGCGGATGAGGAAGGGAACTATGAATATACAGCAGACGGCTGGAAGTTAAGCCGCTTTAAAGCGGATCTCTATGGAAAAAGTCAGGTGACGGATTTAACCCAGGAGCAGTCTCAAAAGACAGCAGGAGAGCTGATGGAGGATCTTTGCGGAAAGAAGAAATTTATGATAGATTCTTCCTATTCAGAAGATGACCAGAAACAGTACGGACTTCCGGCGTCCATGTCTCCCAAAGAGATCTTACAGGTTGCCAACATCCGTTACGGTCTGTCTTTGAATTCTTACCGGAAATACCTCCCGTATCTGGTTGCATCTGATGTATCGGACAAAGCTATGGTGGGTGTGATGGAGCAAAAGCACAGCCTCCAGGGAGTCGATGTGGAGAACAGCAGTATCCGCGTATATTATGGAGGTGAGAGCATGTCTTCCATTCTGGGATATACAGGCGGGATTTCTGCCGAAGAACTGGACGCCCTGGGTGAAAATAACGATATTTACTCTAATCAGTCGGTGATTGGAAAAAGCGGGATTGAAAAGGCCATGGAAGAATGGCTGAGGGGAAAAGACGGAACTCAGCAATTTTATACAGATGTGGTTGGTAATCCCAAAACAGAGCCGGTAATTACCAGCAGTCCGGGAACAGGCGAAAACGTCTATTTAACCCTGGACAAAGGGCTTCAGGATGCGGTTTACCAGATGCTGAAGCAGCAGATTGCAGGAATCCTGCTGGCTAATATGGTGGAAACCAGAAGGGCGGAGATGCCAAAAGCCGCCGATGCATCTCAGATCCGTATTTCATCTGACGAAGTCTACTATGCGCTGATTCAGAACCATGTTATCGATACGGAGCGGTTAAAGGGGGAGAATGCGTCGGAGTTAGAAAAGCGTGTTTACGAAGCATTCAAGCAGAAAAAGGAGACTGTGACCGGCCAGATTTCCGGTGCCTTTGATGCGACTGGTGCTGCTTATCAGGCACTTGGACCGGAAATACAGGGATATTTAGATTTCCTGGTCAGTCAGGCACGCAAGGACCAGTTCCTGCTTAACGGCAGCGGTACATGGGACTGGAAGGAAAAGAGCCTGAGGCAGTATCTGACCGAATCCATCGCTGCAGGCCAAATGGATTTAAGCCGTCTGGACAATAATGAAAAGTATACGGAGATCCAGGACGCAGAGCGTCTTGCAGAAGATAAGATGCTTAAGGATATTGCAGAAAACCGTGAGTTTGAAGAGAAGATCTATCAGGCAATGATCGGAGAGGGGTCTTTAAGCGGGAAGGAGACGGAGGAGCTTCTTTACGAGCAGGGAGTTCTTTCGAAGAACGATCCGGATTATCCGCTTCTGATGAATGGCCAGTTAAGTGCCTGGCAGTTTATCCGCAGGAAAATCGGCAATCTGGAGATCACACCGGCGCAGCTGGCTTTAAACCCATGTTCCGGCTCTGCAGTTGTGGTTAATCCCCAGAACGGGGAAGTGATTGCCTGTGTCAGTTATCCGGGCTATGATAACAACCGGCTTGCGAACCAGATGGATACGTCCTATTATCAGCAGTTGGAGCAGGATCTTTCCCTTCCGCTGTTCAACCGGGCAACCAGCCAGCTGACGGCACCTGGCTCCACATTTAAACCTGTTACCGTGATTGCAGGCCTAACGGAAGGCGTGATTCAGACCGATACCAGCGTATTATGTACCGGTACCTTCGATAAGGTGGAACCGCCTCTGCGCTGCTGGAAGCGGGCAGGCCATGGAGTGATTTCTTCCAGTGCTGATGCACTTAAAAACTCCTGTAATGTTTATTTATCAGAAATCACCTACCGGCTGGGATCAGGGGCTGACGGAAGCTTTTCCGAGGATAAGGGATTAAACAACTTAATTAAATATGCAAAACTTCTGGATCTGGATAAGAACACCGGAATTGAGATCGGAGAGGCAAAGCCCCATGTTACCGACCAGTTTGCAATTCCCTCCTCCATCGGACAGGGAACCCATAACTATACCACCTCCCAGATTGCCCGTTATACGGCAACTCTGGCAAACCATGGACAAAGCTATCAGCTGTCTATGGTCGGCAAGATCACAGACAGCAACGGCACCGTAGTGAAATCCTTTACTCCATCTTTAAGCAGTTCTGTTGATTTACCGGAGTTTGTCTGGAATGATGTTGCTAAAGGCATGAATGAACTTGTGAAGTCCAATGCCACATTAAAAGACTTGAAAATAGATGCAGCAGCGAAAACCGGTACTGCAGAGGAATCAAAAACCAAGCCTAACCATGGACTGTTTATTGGATACGCACCGTTAGTCAATCCCCAGATTGCCATCACGGTAAGGATTGCTAACGGGTACAGCTCTGGTAATGTAGTAGGTGTGGGGAAAGGCATTTTTAATTACTATTTCCATCTGGAAGATACGGATCAGATTCTTACCGGTAAGGCTTCCGGTGTATCGAACAATCTTCGTACTGATTAAAGGAGGAATGCAATGAGACGGGGAACTAGACGTGGAATGAAGCGGTTTTTGTTCAGCACTGCCTGTACCTTATTAATACTGACCATCGGTCTGGCCGGAGGATTCTTATATCTCCGGCTGGGGAAGAAGGCACCATCTCAGAAGAAGCCGGATGAACTCTGGACGGATTATGTCTCCAGTTTACAAAAAGGAGATTACGAAGCCATGTACGGGCTGTTGGACCAGCAGAGCCAGTTAAATATCAGTCTGGAGGATTTTACTGACAGAAATAAGAACATTTACGAAGGAATCGAGGCTGAGGATATCAAGGCCGAGGTAACTGGTGTGGATTTAAAGGATGAGGAAGCAGACGTTGCCTATCAGATGAGTTTAAACAGTCTGGCAGGAGAAATCAGTTTTACCAATCATGCAGTTTTTAAAAAAGAAGATAAGACAGGTTATAAGCTGGAATGGAATGACGGCATGATTTTCCCGGAGCTTACTAAGACAGATAAAGTGAGAGTCTTAACAGATAAGGCCAGTCGTGGAACCATTTATGACCGGAACGGTCTGATGCTGGCCGGAAAAGGAACTGCTTCCTCAGTTGGACTGGTTCCGGGGAAAATGAGCCAGGATTCCAGTCAGGATGTGGAAAAGCTGGGAGAACTTCTTTCCCTGTCTCCGGAGACAATACAAAAAAAACTGTCTGCAGGCTGGGTAAAGGAAGATTCCTTTGTTCCGTTAAAAACCTTAAAAAAGGTAGATGAGTTCCAGCTGCAGTCAAACGATGTCAGTGAGGAAGACAGGAAGAACAAAGACCTTAAGGATCAGCTTCTCACCATTCCCGGAGTGCTGATTACGGACACTTCTGTGAGATTTTACCCGTTGGGAGAAAAAGGAGCCCATCTCATCGGATATGTCCAGAATGTGACGTCTGAAGATCTTCAAAAGCATGAGGGAGAAGATTATTTAACTGACAGTGTCATTGGAAGAAGCGGTATGGAAGCGCTTTATGAAAAGGAATTAAAGGGAACGAACGGACGGACTATTCTCATAGCGGATTCATCAGGAAATAAAAAGAAAATGCTTGCAGTAAAACCGAGAACGGACGGAACGGATATTACACTTACCATTGACAGCAAGCTTCAGGGTATGATCTATGATGCGTTTCAGGAAGACAAAAGCTGCAGCGTAGCCATGAATCCACAAACGGGAGAGATTCTGGCTCTTGTAAGCACACCTTCCTACGATGACAATGATTTTATTTTGGGAATGCCGGCGGATCAATGGAACTCTTTAAATAACGATGAGCGGAAACCTCTGTATAACCGCTTTCGCCAGAAGTTTGCTCCAGGTTCCTTCTTTAAACCTATTACTGCGGTAATCGGACTTGAAAGCGGTGCAATAGATCCCAATGAGGATTACATAAGCACCGGTTTAAGTTGGAGAAAAGACGAGAGCTGGGGAAATTATTACGTAACGACTCTTCATGACAGCAGTCCGCTTAATTTGGAAAACGCCTTAATTTATTCCAATAATATCTATTTTGCCAAAGCAGCTCTGAAGATCGGTTACGATGACTTTATGGCAGGAATGGATAAACTGGGATTTAACCAGACTCTTCCTTTTGAAATTGCTGTTGCCAAGTCTCAGTATTCCAATTCAGATCGTATTGAGTCGGAAGTGCAGCTGGCTGACAGTGGTTACGGACAGGGACAGATGCTTGTAAATCCGGTTCATTTAGCAGCACTTTACACGATGTTTTCCAATGAAGGAAATGTAATTCAGCCGGTATTGCGAAAAGAAGAAAATCTGGCAGCAAAGGTATGGCTTTCTGGAGCATGTTCTTCGGAACATGCCAATCTGGTCCGGGATGACTTAGTAAAGGTTGTCAGCTCAGAACACGGTACCGGTCATGCCATTAAGAGATCGGATCTGGTGCTTGCAGGAAAGACAGGGACAGCAGAAATTAAAGCTTCCAAAGGGGATACCACAGGAACGGAGCTGGGCTGGTTTTCGGTATTTACTGCAGACCCCGCTGCAAAGACTCCCATTCTTCTGGTCAGTATGGTGGAGGATGTGAAGAACCGTGGAGGAAGCGGATATGTGGTGAGAAAAGATAAACTGGTACTTGATTCCTATATTCCGGTACAATAGGTAAAAAGGGTAAACTGTACCCCGATAGTTAAGCACAAAAAAAGAGGCTGTGCTTAACTATCGGGGTATTTTAAGCTGTATCCTTTACTGCTGGTAAATATTCTGGTCCCTTAAAATATTCAGTGTAATCGCAGCAGCTGCAGGGCCGTTGGCAGAATGGTCATTCTGTATGTTGGTTGAGAATATATAGGTCTCTTCCCCGGATTCTGCAAAGCCGATAAACCAGCCGTTTCTGTTCTTTCCGTTTATTGTTCCGGTTCCGGTTTTACCATATAGAGAAACGCCCTGTCTGGAGGACAGGTAAAGGGAGTCCTTTACTGTTTTTATATGATCTGGTTTAAAGGGAAGCGTTCCCTTGTATAGGCGTGTTAATAACTCTGCCTGTTCCAATGGCGAGATTTTGAGAGAAGATTCCAGCCAGTAATTTCCCAGTCCACCGGATAAATCCTGATTCCCGTAGTTTAACCCCGCGATGCAGCTCCTTAAGGAAGTGATTCCGTTTTTCTCGTCCAGAACTTTAAAATACCAGTTTACAGAGCGGCTCATGGCAGTATTCAAAGTCTGGTCCCCGTTCCAGGCGTCGAAGGGGTAAGGCGTTCCATTCCACTTCAGACAAGACGAATCAGGAGTAATGATTCCATGATCCAGGGCACAAAGAGCACTGTAAATCTTATAGGTGGAGTCAGGAGAAACTCTGGTTGCTGCGGCTTCCTGATTATAGATATAGTACTGGCCGGAATGGATTCCATACAGGACAAAACTTCCATCATATCCGTAAAAATACGGGTTTAAATCCAATTGTGTCACATGATCGGAATGAAACGGATAAAGAGAATCGCCGGCAGCACGAGAAGATATAACAGGCGTAATGGCAAGAAGCAGTGCTCCTAGAAGGGCCAGAATAATGCGGCTTTTCCACTTCACCCATACTGATTCTTTCTGGAAAGCTGCTATACAGAGGATTCTCTTGAAAATCTCCCTTTTGGTACCACCGATTCCGGCAGCAGGAGAGAAGAGACTGTTTATTTTTTCTGCAAACCGGATCAGGGTTTTGCCATAATCCAGATAGCTGTCCTCTTCCAGCATGGACAGAACCGATAAATCACAGGAAACCTCCAGGTCCTTCCTCATCTCTCTAAGACCGAGCCACACTGCCGGATGAAACCAGTACAGGGCCTGGGCAATGGCCAGCAGCCGGTTGGTGAAAAGGTCCCTGTGTTTAATGTGAGTCAGTTCATGAAGAAGAATATAGCGGATTTCCCTTTCTGTAAATCCCGATAGCATATGCATGGGAATTATGATCACCGGCTTTATAAAACCGGCAGCTACAGGAGAGCTTAGATAAGAACTGCTGTAAACCGGAATCTCCTTTTTTATACCCATATCCCTGAGGCAGCTGTCAAATACTGCTCTTATCTGCCTGTTTTGAAGGGGAAGGGAAGCCTGCCGGACTTGTCTTATTCTAATCTCAGCAATTATATTCACAAGGGCTGTGACTCCAACCCCAAGACCCCATAGATAAGGAAGGTACGAATAAAAAGGCAGGGAAGCTCTGCGGCTGACCGAGATAGAAAAATCTTCTAAAAGACTGGATATCCCTGTCCCGTATAAGGGAGATGACGCCGGGGGATTTGCTTGAGAGAGCATGCCTCCCAGCCTGCCAAACAACCCCAGTCCATGTCCGGCTCTGATGATGGGGAGGGGGAGAAATGGAATAGCCAGTACAAACAGCAGCATGTACCAGATTCTGTATTGGGCTTTGTGGGTCAGATGATTTTTTAAAAGCCGTTTCATCAGCACAATGATTCCGGTTAATGCGAATAGGATAATGCTGTTTATCGTAAGGCGTTCCATAAGGGAAGACAGCATCATGATGATTCTTCCTCCTGTTCTTTAAAAAGAAGCTTTTTAAGCTCTGCCAGGTCTTCGTCAGATACATGATTGCTATTGATGTAGCTGGAAACCATACCGGAGATACTGCCATTATAAAACCGGTTTAAAAAATGGCTGTTTTCCTTCTTCAGATAGTCCTTTTCCTGAATTAGGGGGGTATAAATGAACACACGGCTTTCTTTTGTATAGGTAGCAGCCCCCTTTTGAACCAGCCTTTTCAACAGAGTGTGAATCGTCTTGGGATTCCAGTCAGTTGTCTGGGTCAGCTTTTCGGTTACTTCGTTGGTGCTGATTGGAGCATACCCCCAAAGTACCTTCATCACTTCATATTCTGCTTCAGAAATTTGCGGAAGGCGGTTCATACTCATTCTCCTGTTCTTACAAATGTAATACATATATTATAAAAGCAGAAAGCCGTAGTGTCAAGAAATGCAGGGGGTGTTATTTCATCAGAGTGTTGATTCCTGCCACTGTATCAACGGGAAGAGAGAATGCTATAGCATGTTCTCCGGTTTCCTTTAGCACAGTTTCACAAATGGATTTTAGTATTGCCTGTTTGTCATTTTTAGGCACCAGCATAAGAAGAATCTCTTTCTCATTTGATAAGGTCAATCCAAATAGCCTTTTGGTGGAATCGCTGCCAAGTTCTCTTGCTTTGATGAGTGTACCGCCTTTACAGCCTGCATTTCGGGCTGCATCCATAATCGGGTTTGAAAGGTCCGCTGAAATGACGGATGCAATTAATTCATATGCGTTTGTATCTGACATCGGATGTTCCTCCTTGTAATAATCTGTAGATAAATGGTTTATGCTGTCCGTTTCACCAGACGTTAAAAGGGCAGAAGCTGCGGCACTGATTCCTGACAGAGAGAGGGTAAATACAATGCCGGCACCCGGATTATCAAGCTCCATTTTTTTATAAAGCGCGGTTAACAGTGTTTGTGAAACTGATTGATCAACAATCCCGATTACCAGATCTTTCTCTGGTTCGTCCAGCCCCAGACAATCTTTAATTGCAGAACTTGCTGTTCCGTGTCCCCGGACTTGAAAAAGCAGTTCCTGTTGATATTCTTTAAATACGAAAGCTGCTTTTTCTCCTTTTCCGCGGTCCACAATTGCTGTAATCCAGTAGACTTTATGATTGGAAGTCATCTGCCTCCTCCTTTCCCAGTTCTATAAATTCCAGTTCCATATCAATGGCTGGAGTATCTATAAAAGAATTGGATCTTTTGGTTTTGAAATAATAAATTACGCCGATTAGCTGAATGGTAATTAATGGTGTCATGGCGATCATGGCAACGATACCAAACGCATCCGTCACGATATTTTTGCCTGTTGCCTCACATGCACCCATTGCAAAGGGCAGCAGGAAGGTGGCTGTCATAGGACCGGACGCCACACCTCCGGAGTCAAAAGCAATTGAAGTAAAAATAGGTGGTACAACAAAGGAAAGACCAAGAGCCAATGCATATCCGGGAATTAAAACTGCAAGAAGGGGAAGTCCTGTTAAAATCCGTATAACGGATAATCCAAGGGAGATTGCCATACCCATGGACAATCCGGTCATCATGGTTTTTTGAGAAATAGCGCCACCTGTTACTTCCTCCACCTGTTTATTTAATACTAAAACAGCGGGTTCCGCTTTGACAATATAGTAGCCGATGAGCATGCCGATGGGAACCATAATCCAGTTATACGTAAGAGAGGCAAGCTGTTTTCCCAGGTAATTTCCAGCTGGCATAAATCCTACATTAACACCGGTTAAAAAAAGTGTGAGTCCCAGATAGGAATACAGCATTCCCATCAATATTTTAATCACCTGTCTCCTCCTGAGCTTTAAAAGGAATATCTGGAAGATTGCAAAAAAACCAAATACTGGAAACAAGGCCAGAAAAACTTCTTTTGCATAGTCAGGAAATTCATGCTGGAAGGCCAGCCACAGATCCTGGGAATTGCTGATGGCAGGGATTACCGCAGGCTCATAACTGCTTGCCGAGGAGCCATAGAATATACCAAGTATCATCACGGAGAGAATTGGCCCTATGGAGCAGAGCGCTACCAGTCCGAAGCTGTCGCTGCCTGAATTCTTACTGCTTCTGCCGATGGAGGAAAGTCCTACACCCAGAGCCATGATAAATGGAACGGTAATGGGCCCTGTGGTTACCCCTCCGGAGTCAAAGGCTACAGCCAGAAAATCCTTTGGAACAAAGAATACCATAATAAAAAGGATTCCATAGCAGATCAGGAGAAGCCTGGATAAATTCCATTCAAACAGGGTTCTTAAAAAGGCCAGAGCAAGGAAGAGCCCCACACCAGCTGCTACAAAAATAATCAGTACCAGATCCGGGAAGGCCGGAGTCTGGCCGGCCAGAACCTGAAGGTCCGGTTCTGCGATTGTAATGATAAAACCAATCAAAAAGCATGCGGAAATAATCAGGGGAATCTTTTTTGATTTTGCCAGATGGTTTCCTGCTTTTTCCCCAATGATCATCATAGACATATCCACACCCAGTGTAAAAAAGCCCATGCCCACAATAAGTAAGGCTGCACCTACCAGAAACAGCATCAGCGGATCAAGCGGCATAGGTGTAATTGTTATACACAAAAGCAGCACAATGCATGTAACGGGCAGTACAGATGAAAGGGATTCAATAATTTTTTCCTTTAATTTTTGATTCAAGCGAATACCTCCTGTTGTCCGTTTTATTTGACCAGATTTAGCCAGTGTATAGTAAGTGTACCATGAAGATAGTTGCGATTGCAACTATAATTGGCAAAAGAAGAGGATATTACCTGTATTTAGAAACTTCTTCGTAGCTGTCTCCCAGCCGCGTTTCTGTAAAGGGGACTGATGGGCCAATCTGGAAGGCTGGTTTTAACAATATGGGAGTGATAATCGTAGTGATAATGACAACAAGAACCACGGGGCCAAGAAAATCTCCGCCTAAAAGACCAAGCTGCTGTCCTTTTCCTGCGACAATGAGAGCGACTTCCCCTCTGGAGATCATCCCAACCCCGATCCGGATGCTTTGATAATTCTTATAACCGCCAAGTTTTGCTCCGAGTCCGCAGCCGATTACTTTTGTTAAAATAGCAGTAAGGGTAAGAAGTAAAGCAAAAAGAACGATAGCAGGTGTCATGGGAGGGAGTTCTACTTTAAGACCAATGCTGGCAAAGAATACCGGTGAGAGCAGAAGATAGGACAAGGTGTCAAATTTTGAAGTCAGGAAGTGAGATTTCTGGGTGTTGGAAATGATAATGCCTGCGATATAGGCGCCTGTAATATCAGCGACACCGAAAAAGTGTTCCGCTATGTAAGACATGAGAAGACAGAGAGCAAAAGCGGCTATGACATGACGCTGTAAGCCTCGTTCGGCACGGTTGCTCCAGCGGGAATATATCTGAAAGATCAGTGCACCGCCAACAGCAGAAAAGACAAAGAATGCGGCGATTTTAAATAGAATAGCAAAAAGATTGACGTCTTGGTCAGTTGAACTGGAAATAATGGTGAGTGCAATAATTCCCAGCACATCATCAATGATGGCTGCTCCCAGTATGGCGTTGCCCGAATGGGTTTTGATTTTACCGATCTCTTTTAGGGTTTCGGCTGTTATGCTTACGGAAGTGGCGGTCAGAATGACCCCGATAAACATATTCTGCAGAAACAGCGGACAGGAAGCATCTGAAAGTATTTTGTCGGGCCGGTTAAAGAGGGAAGCAACCCAAAAGCCACCCAGTAAAGGCACGATGACGCCAATCAGTGCGATGATAAATGCGGATTTCCCGCTTTTCATTAATTCTTTGGTATCTGTCTCTAGACCGGCACAGAACATGAGAACTATGACACCGACTTCTGCCAGTTTATCAATAAATTCGGTTTCATGCAGCGTGCCCAACATGGCAGGTCCAAGAATGACTCCGGCTAAGAGTGCCCCCACCACCTGAGGCATATGAAATTTCCTTGTAACAAGACCTAAAACCTTTGTGCTTAAAAGAATCATAGTCAGATTCAATAAGAAACTGTAATTCATACAAACCCCTCCTTATAAATTATATAAGATTAACAAACACATATTACTCCTGTTTATTATTACTGTCAATTGTCATATAGATAGCAGATGCTTTACAGAAATCAGGTTTTATGATATACTGGCTGAAATTAAATTCACGATAGCCGGAGGGCATGTATATGCCGTTATCTATTTTCTCATCATATGATCCCACGTAGAAAAAGTTGATAAATATTGATTAAAAAAGCGCTGTCCAGGCAGAGCTTATTTTTGATGCTTATAACTACTGAATATGGATTGTTGGAGAAAATATGAAATATAGAAAAAATATATATTTGCTTTATGCCATTTCCTTTTTACAGGGACTGGTATTTTATGGACCCGTGGCAACTCTTTACAGACAGGCAGCAGGTGTCAGTGTATTTGAGATTACTGTTATTGAAAGTATTTCCCTTGCTCTTTGTATTGCACTGGAGATGCCATGGGGAGTGGTGGCGGACCGGATCGGGTATCGAAAAACCATGATTATCACGTGCGCCCTTTATTTTGTTTCCAAGGTGGTGTTCTGGAAAGCGGATGGATTCGGGGGATTTTTGCTTGAGCGGATTCTGCTCAGTGTTGTCATGGCAGGGATGTCAGGCTGTGATATAAGTATCCTTTATCTTTCCACCCGGGAAGGGGAAAGCCAAAAGGTATTTGGTATTTATCAGTCTTTTGGAATGGCAGGGCTTTTGGCTGCCTCACTTTCCTACTCTCTTTTCATTGGAACGAATTACAGACTGGCAGGTTTTCTCACCATGGCTGCTTATGGTGCAGCAGCCGTTCTTGTTTTTGGATTAAAAGAGGTGAAAGAGCCTGAGAAAGAAAAAAGAAGCAGAACCCGTTTTATTTTTGTTTTTCTGGAAGTGATAAAAGACCGGTATTTTCTGCTGGGGATGGTGGGCATTACACTCCTTGAGGAGACGAATCAGACAATTACTGTATTTCTAAATCAGCTTCAGTATGTTAAATGCGGGCTGGAACCAAAGACAATGGGTATCTTCTATATCCTGGTTACACTGGCAGGAATGGCAGGCGGCATCTGGTCGTTTTGGCTGAACCGGAAAATGGGAGCCCTTTCATTTGCCATCACCCTGTTTTTTTGCGGTGGAATCTCCTGCCTGATTCTCTCTGGGACGAAGAGCGGTGCTGTTTCCGTTCTCTGTATCATTCTTTTAAGGCTAGCCTCTTCTCTTTTCGGACCATTTAAGGCAGAGCTGCAAAACCGCCGGATCACTTTGGCAGACCGTGCCACGGTACTCAGCATCTATGCAGTGATGGGAGAGGCCTGTGGAATAGGAACTAACCTTATATTTGGAAAGGCAGCAGCTGCCAGCCTTTCCGGTGCCATGCTTTGGGGCGGGGGATTGTGTGCCCTGGGGGGATTATTCTTTGTGATCTTTTGTTTAAAGAAAGCGTCCGTTTAAGGGGTTGTAAAAAGGATGTCTCCTGTGTGCATGGTTTCATAACCGTTAAAATGCAGGAGACTGTCTTTAAATTCCCTGGAATTAATTGTTTCAAGGATGGCAGAAAATGCTGGCTCCTCTAACGAAGACTTAACAATTACCAGATCCATGGAGGCATCATTAAACGGTATAAAATCCAGCTGCGGATAGGCAGTCAGATGGGAGAGATCTCCCATGCTGATGTCACAAAGTCCGGAAGCAACGGCATTGGCAGAAGACATATGGGACAGGCTTTCATCCCGGAAGTCCGGGTTGAAGGGACTGTCTGTTTTTTTCTCTGCCAGCAGCCGGTCCAGAGACATCCGTAATCCGTTGCCTTTTTCACGGTTTAAAAATACGATATCAGGACGGCACAAATCCGTTACATTTTTTATTTTTTTTGGATTTCCTTTTTGTACATAAAATCCTGTTTTTAACGTGCAGATATGAATAACTGCAGCCTCGGTACCGGGAAGAAAATGACTGATCTGGCTGATTCGTTCCTCGAACTGCTGATAGCAAAGGCAGGTCAGTGCCATATGGGTTTTCCCATAATACAGGGAATACAGGCTGTTGTAGTCATTCATGTAGGAATGAAGAAGAGGAAGACTGTTCACCCTCCTGGTTAACAGACTGCGGAGCAGTTCTACCACTCGGGATTCCTGGCTGCTGATAATCAGTCCGTTTGAGTGAAGAAGGTAATCTACCTGTCTGCTGGCCTGGTCGGCGTGGAATCTTGGAATGTCCATGACGGGAGGAAGCGCGGCGGTGAGGCCGGAGTCCTGACCGGCCGGACTTGTTCTTGTGAGATATTCATCTAACTGTTCCTGGCTGATGCGAATCTGTTTGCCCACTTTTGAAGATTTTAGCTCTCCACGTTTAATTAATTCGTATACGGTTGCTTTTTTGATTTTCAGCTGATCGGCCACTTCCTGGGGCCTGTATATTTTTTCCATGCCTGAACCTCTTTTTCCTGTACTCATTATTAGTAATGTTATAACATGACTTATTTTTTGTCAATCATGATAAAGAGTTAATATGTTTAAAAAATTGACTAATAATAAATGAAAATTTAGAAATAATCTAAAGATGTTGGAATATTGACTTTTAATTATGGTTCGTTTAAAATAGATAAATAATTACAAAACAGAACAAAACAGAACTAAACAGAGCACCAAAGAACCAGGGGATCCCTTTGTGGATTGTCCTGGCAGAAAAACAGGAGGAAAAAAGATGAAAAGAGGAAGAAACATGCTTCGGATTCTGGTGGCAGCGTCACTGATGGCTGGAATCCTGTCAGGCTGCAGTCCTGCAGGGAGCAAAACGGCTCCCAGTGAAGCGGCTCCCAGTGAAGCGGCTTCCAGTGAAGCGGCCACTGCAATTCAAAGTACAAAGGCTAAGGAGGCAAAGTCTGTTGATGTGTACGTATTTATTGCGGCCAGTCTTAAAAACACTATGGATAAAGTAAAAGAGAGTTATGAAAGCGGACATCCAGGTGTAACAATTATTTACAATGCTGACAGCTCAGGCACGCTCCAGAAACAGATTGAGGAAGGTGCTCAGTGTGATGTTTTCTTTTCCGCAGCACCGAAACAAATGAACGCATTAAAGGAGGGTGGATTTGTAGAGGACGGTTCCGATACCAGCCTTCTTATGAACCGGATTGTTTTAATTAAGCCGAAGGGCGAAAAAACAGCAGTTACCGGGTTTGACAACATCACTGCAGCTTCCAGCCTTGCACTGGCAGGAGAAGATGTACCGGTGGGACAGTATGCCAGAAAACTTTTTACTAATCTGGGAATCCTGGATCAGGTGATGAAGATGGAGATTAACGAAGGAGCAAATGTTACCGCAGTTTTAACTGCAGTTGCAGAAGGCAGCAATGAAGTGGGGGTGGTTTATGCCACAGATGCTGCTTCCATGGGGGACAAAGTGGAGATTATAGCAGAAGCGGACAAAGCAAAGATTGATCCGGCTGTTTATCCGCTAGGTTTAATCAAAGATCAGGAAGCCAGTGAAGATCAGAAGAAAGCGGCTGCAGAATTTAAGGAATATTTAACGAATGATGAGAGCGTCATGAAACTTTTTACAGATGCGGGATTTTCTAGATATACACAATAGCAGACCGGGAGGTGAGAACCATTGGGGGAATTCGTGAGAACCATTGATTGGAGTCCTCTTTATCTGTCGATAAAAACAGGAATTGTGGCTACTGTGCTTACTTTCTTTTTAGGTGTGGGCGCAGCCAGGCAGATTATGAAGCTGAATAATACGGCAAAAGCCATTGCGGACGGGATTCTTACACTCCCTCTTGTGCTTCCTCCAACTGTGGCTGGATTTTTTCTTCTCTTAATTTTCAGCCTGCGAAGACCGTTTGGAAGGTATCTTCTGGTTAATTTTGATTTCAAATTGGTGCAGACCTGGCCAGGCTGTGTTATGGCAGCGTTTGTCATAGCCTTTCCACTTATGTACCGCAACGCCAGAGCCGCATTTGAGCAGGTGGATATAACCATGATTCACGCAGGACGAACGCTGGGACTGTCGGAAAGAACCATCTTCTGGAAAATAGTGGTTCCCATTGCAGCCCCAGGGCTGGCGTCCGGCACTGTGCTCTCCTTTGCAAGAGCCATTGGAGAGTACGGAGCCACTACCATGCTGGCGGGAAATATTTTAGGCAAGACGAGAACTGTATCCGTGGCCATCGCCACGGAGGTAACAGCAGGAAACTGGGACAAAGCAGGATTCTGGGTTGTGGTCATTATTCTTTTGTCATTTATAATCGTAGCAGTTATGAACCTGATCGCTGGGAAAAATAGAAAGAATGGAAGCGGGTGGACGTAATATGGCCCTGAAGGTGAGGATAGATAAGAAATTTCACGGATTTCATCTCAATGTGGAATTTGAAACGGACGGCGGCTGTATGGGAATATTAGGGGCTTCCGGCTGCGGAAAAAGCATGACTCTAAAATGTGTGGCAGGAATTGAAAAACCGGATAGCGGCAGGATCGTTCATAACGAAAGAGTTCTGTTCGATTCAAAAAAAGGAATCAACCTGCCGGCAAGAGAACGCCATGTCGGATATCTGTTTCAGAATTACGCACTGTTTCCCACCATGACAGTGGAGGAGAATCTGAAAATAGCCCTGACAGGGAAGGGAAAGGAAACTGGGAGGCAGGTTTTGGAACAGATCAGACGGTTTCAGCTGCAGGGGCTGGAAAACCGTCTTCCGTCCCAGTTGTCAGGAGGCCAGCAGCAGCGCGTGGCCCTGGCACGTATGCTATTATGTGAACCGGAGATGATATTGCTTGATGAACCTTTTTCCGCTCTGGACGGATTTTTAAAAGACACCCTACAGCTGGAAATGCTGGAACTGTTAAAAGAACTTAACCAGGATGTGCTGTTTGTTTCCCATTCCAGAGATGAGATTTTCCGGTTCTGTGACCGTATGATCCTGCTGGCGGATGGGGAACGTGTTGTAAATGGATTTACAAAGGAAATTTTTCGAAAACCGGAAAAGCTGGAGGCTGCAAGACTGACTGGGTGTAAGAATATTTCCCCCATAGAACGGATCAGTGAACATGAGCTTTTTGCGCTGGACTGGAACATAAAACTGAAAACAGACGAACTGATTGGAGATTCCATTCGTTATATCGGAATCAGAGGTCACAATCTGGTACCTGCAACGAATTCCGCGGAAGAGAATACAATGAAAGTTTCTCTGGCAGGAAGTGCCCATACAACCTTCCGGCATCAGTATTTAGTTGAGAATGCAAAAGGGTCTTCTGCAAAAATCTGGTGGATCAGGGAAAAGAGCAAATGCGATACGGAAGAATCAGAGACGATTCCATTATATTTAAAATTTCCCAAAGAAGATCTGTTACTTTTGTCTTAATTTTATAAGGTAATCATGAAAAAAATTGACAAATACCGGACAAAAAATTATTATTAATTAAAATAAGACTTTGAGGGGGAGGCTGATCTTATGAAAATAAGTGCCAGAAATCAGTTAAAGGGAAAAGTAGTTGAGATAGAAACAGGTGCAGTGAACGGGATTGTGACCATAGACATTGGAGGGGGAAATTTCATATCTGCAACAATATCCATGGCCTCAGTAAAGAATTTGAAGCTGGAGGTCGGATCGGATGCATATGCCATTATAAAGGCAACGTCTGTTATGGTGGGAATTGATTAAGACAGAACAAATGCGGGAGCCGGTAATACGGCTCTTTTTGCATATTACGTATAATTTTTAGACAAAATCATTGATTTGTATCAAAATACTGCAAATATATGGTTTGATCTTTTTATATTTGTGCATTATGTTGTATTGAATTCAACTGTAAAAGCATATATAGTGATAGCAACCGAAGTCGTCGACAAAACTTCAGTGTTACTTTTTCATTTTCTATTCACAAAGAGGTGGAATGGCAGGATCTGTGCGAGATCTGCCTTCCGCCTCTTCTTTTATGTTAAGGAGGAACTGGCTATGAGACAGGTTGCAATCTATGGCAAAGGCGGTATTGGAAAATCCACAACCACACAGAATTTAACGGCAGGTCTGGCAGAGATGGGAAAGCACATTATGATCGTAGGGTGCGATCCAAAAGCAGATTCCACCAGACTGGTTTTGGGAGGTCTGGCACAGAAGACGGTACTTGATACTCTTCGTGATGAAGGCGATGACATTGAGCTTGAAGCGGTTTTAAAGAAAGGATACGGCAATATCAAGGGTGTGGAATCCGGAGGACCGGAACCAGGCGTCGGTTGTGCAGGCCGAGGAATTATCACTTCCATTAATCTGCTGGAACAGCTGGGAGCCTATACCGATGATCTTGATTATGTATTCTATGATGTTCTTGGCGATGTAGTATGCGGAGGCTTTGCAATGCCGATCCGCGAGGGAAAGGCGCAGGAAATATATATCGTTTGCTCCGGTGAAATGATGGCGCTTTATGCAGCAAATAACATTTCCAAAGGTATTACCAAATATGCGAAGACCGGAGGTGTCCGGCTGGGAGGTCTTATCTGCAACTCCAGAAAGGTAGATAAGGAACAGGATCTTGTAGAGGCTGTGGCAGCGAAAATCGGCACTCAGATGATTCATTTTGTACCCCGGGACAATGCGGTGCAGAGGGCTGAGATCAGAAAAAGAACGGTCATCGATTTTTCTCCTGATGAACCTCAGGCAGATGAATACCGTACTCTGGCAAGAAAAGTGGATTCCAACGAAATGTTTGTCATTCCAAACCCCATGAAGATTGATGAGCTGGAAGAAATATTAATGCAGTACGGAGTTATGGACTAAGCAGTCAGGGAGAGGAGAAAATATTATGTTATTGGTGAGAGCGATTATCAGGCCGGAAAAAGCGGATTTTGTTATGAAGGAAGCCTCAGAAGCGGGATTTCAGGCTGTAACAAAGATGGATGTTTATGGACGGGGTAAGCAGAAAGGAATCACGGTAGGAGATGTCCACTATGATGAGATTCCAAAAGAGATGTTGTTATTTTTCTGCAACGATGAAGATAAGGAAGATCTGGTCAAGGTGATTATGAGAACAGCCAGGACTGGAGAGGGCAATTATGGAGACGGACGTATCTTTGTATCTCCGGTGGAGGATGCTTATACGATCAGTACAGGAAAGCAGGGACTTTAGGAGGAACGATTGCTATGAAAGAGGTAATGGCATTTATCCGGGTAAATAAAATAAACCCCACGAAGAAAGCTCTGGCAGAAGGCGGATTCCCTGCATTTACCTGCAGACCGGTATTAGGAAGAGGAAAGAAACGGATTGATCCGGAGCTTTTGACGCTGGTTCTGGAATCAGGAGAGCTTCCCATGTCTCCCAAAGGAGAATACTTAACAGAGTCTTTCCGCTGGATTCCAAAACGGCTGATCACCCTGATAGTAGAAGATCAGCAGGTAAAAGATGTGGTGGATATACTGATTAAAACAAACCAGACAGGGAATCCCGGGGACGGAAAAATATTTGTGCTTCCCATTCATGAGGCTTATACCGTCAGAAGCGGAGAACGCACAAAAGAGGCATATTGACAGGAGGTGAGGGAGATGTCAAAGGAACGAGATGTATTACTGGATAAATATTCATCCAGAGTATTTAAAAATAGAAAAAGTCATATCACTCAGCTGGAATTTGGTGAAAATTCGGATGAGATTGCAGCGAATACCAGGGCGATACCGGGAATTATCACTGCAAGAGGCTGCTGCTATGCAGGCTGTAAAGGCGTTGTGGTTGGACCTGTGAAGGATTCCGTCGTTATCACACACGGACCCATTGGCTGTGCCTTCTATTCCTGGGGAACCAGAAGGAATAAAGCAAAACCTTCCTATGAAGGTGAGCAAAATTTTATCCCTTATTCTTTTTGCACGGATATGAGGTCATCGGACATAGTATTTGGAGGCGAGAAGAAGCTGGAAGCTGGAATCGATGAGATTATGCAGCTGTTTCAGCCCAAGTGTATTTTCATCTGCTCTACCTGTCCCATTGGTCTGATCGGTGATGATGTGCAGGCTGTGGCAAGAAGAGTGGAGGAGAAATACGGCATTACTGCCATTGGCTATTCCTGCGAGGGATATAAAGGGGTTTCCCAGTCATCGGGTCACCACATTGCCAATAACGGACTGATGCGTTATGTTATCGGAAAAGGGGAAGAGGCGCCCAAGGGAAAATACAGTGTAAATATCTTAGGCGAGTACAACATCGGAGGTGATGGCTGGGAACAGGAACGGATCCTTAAAAAGATTGGTTATGAAGTGGTCTCCGTGTTTACCGGTGACGGATCTTATCAGACCTTGAAAAATTCCCATCTGGCAGATTTGAATCTTGTCATGTGCCACCGGTCCATCAATTACATAGCGGAAATGATGAAAACAAAATATGGAGTTGACTGGCTGAAGGTGAATTTTATCGGAGTAGGTGCTACATCCAAATCTCTGCGTATGATGGCAAAATACTTCAATGATCCGGAGCTTACCAAACGCACGGAAGAAGTGATTGCAGAGGAGCTGGCAGAAATCAGTGAGGATATGGAGTATTACAAATCCAAACTAAAGGGAAAAACAGCCGGAATCTTTGTAGGAGGCTCCCGCTCCCATCATTATCAGATGCTTTTAAGGGATTTTGGCATGGAAACAACCATTGCAGGCTATGAATTTGCCCACCGGGATGATTATGAAGGACGGGAAATCATTCCTCAGATCAAAGCAGATGCTGACTCTAAAAACATCGAGGAGATTACGGTGGAGAGAGCTGTGGGGTTTGAAGACAGATACTCTGTGGAAGAATTGGAAGTTCTGCGGGAGGAAGGCGTGGAGCTGGATACCTATAGCGGAATGATAAAAGATATGAAAGAAGGCTACATGGTAGTGGATGACTACAACATGTTTGAAACAGACCAGCTGATTGAAGAGTATAAACCAGATATTTTCTTTTCTGGAATTAAGGATAAATATGCCATTCAGCATGGCGGAGTAGTATCCCGTCAGATGCATTCCTATGATTACTCCGGACCGTATGCAGGCTTTCGGGGAGCAGTGAATTTTGGAAGAGATATAACCATGAGTCTTTATACAAATGCCTGGTCACTGGTAAAACCGCCGTGGAAAACCATGCCGATGTTAGAAGGAACGTTAGGAGGTGCCGGCTGATGCTTGAATTAACACCAAAAGAAATTATGGAAAACCGCCACATGACCATTAATCCCTGTAAGACCTGTGAACCGGTAGGAGCAATGTTCTGTGCTCTGGGTGCCGAAAAGTGTATGCCACATTCCCATGGATCCCAGGGGTGCTGCTCCTATCACAGAACAGTGTTAAGCCGGCATTTTAAGGAGCCAGCCATAGCTTCTTCAAGCTCCTTTACTGAGGGTGCATCCGTATTCGGAGGACGCAGCAATATTACCACAGCAATGAAGAACGTCTTCGATATTTATAAACCAGATATTATGGCCATCCATACCACCTGCCTTTCTGAGACAATTGGTGATGACGTTGGTTCCTATATAATGGATATGGATATACCGGAGGGAAAAACAGTCCTTTATGCCAGTACACCTTCCTATGAAGGCTCCCATATTCAGGGATTTTCCAACATGATGATTGGATTCATGAAGTATATGACGAAGAAAACCGGAACACCCAATGGAAAAGTAGCCATTTTTCCAGGCTGGGTCAATCCCGGAGATGACAGGGAATTAAAACGTATTGCAGGACTGATGGGTGCGGAATATATTTATTTTCCTGATCATGACGGAACATTAGATCACCCTATGGATGGAAAAAACGAGTATTTCCATGATAATGCAGGAACCAAAGCCAAAGATATTGCGTCGCTGGGAGATTGTGAAAGGCTGATTTCCATGGGAATCTACTGTTCGATGGAACCATCGGAGTATTTAAAAAAAGAATACAAGGTTCCTTTTTCAAATATTCCGGTCCCTGTAGGCGTCAAGCTGACAGATCAGTACATACTGGAGCTTCAGAAATTTACAAAGAAAGAGGTTCCAAAGGAGCTGGAAGATGAGCGGGGCAGACTGGTGGATTTAATGCTGGATTCCCATCAGTATGTATATAAGAAAAAAGCTGCCATCTACGGAGATCCTGATATTGTGTATGGATTTACTGCTTTATGCCTGGAACTGGGAATGAGTCCGAAATACATCATAACCGGAACACCGAAAGCCCGCTGGGAGAAAGAAATCAAAGAGCTGATGGATCAGTATGGAGTGGATGAAAGTGAATATGTAGTGAAGGCAGATACGGATTTATTCTATCTTCATCAGCTGATTAAAAATGAGTCCGTAGATCTTCTTTTAGGCTCAAGTTATGGAAAACAGATTGCAAAAGCAGAAGATATCCCGCTGGTACGTATGGGATTTCCGGTACTGGACCGCTACGGAAACCCAATACAGGCAACTGTGGGATACGCAGGTGCAATCCGGTATACGGAAAAAATAGCAGATGCCATGATGGACCGGCAGGACCGGGATGCGGCTGACGAAGATTTTGATGTAGTAATGTAAATCAGAAAGAAAATGGAACCAGGGAGGGAACCGACCCCTCCCTATTTCTGTTTAAAATGGCAGGTCTTTGAAAGGAGTATGATTATGGAAACGGAGAACAGCAACAGGAATGTATTGGACGCCAGGAAAAGTTCCATTGTTGTAAAGGACGGGTGCAGTGGCCTGGGGGGGCAAATTTCATGTGACAGCAACAGTGTATCCGGTTCCGTATCACAGCGGGCCTGTGTATACTGCGGAGCAAGAGTTGTTTTAAATCCCATTACCGATGCCTGGCATATTGTTCACGGCCCAATCGGGTGTTCCAGCTATACCTGGGATATCAGAGGGTCATTAACAAGCGGTGAGGATATTTACAGAAACAGCTTTTCTACGGATTTGCAGGAAACAGATATTATATTCGGCGGAATCAGAAAGCTTGAGGCAGCAGTCGATGAGCTCATGGAGAAGGAAGGCAACGTAAAGCTGATATTTATCTATGCCACCTGTATTGTTGGAGTGATCGGAGACGATGTGGATGCCTTATGCAAAATGAAATCAGAGCAGTATCACATTCCTGTGATTCCTGTAAAGTCTCCCGGATTTTCCGGTAATAAATCAACAGGCTACCGGATGGCTTGCGATGCCATCATGAACGTGCTTCTTCCTCATAAAAGTGAAGAGAAGAGGAATGCCATTAATATACTGGGGGATTTTAATCTGGCAGGAGAAATGTGGATTATCAAAAATTATTTCAGGGAGATAGGCATTGACGTGATCTCAGGTTTTACCGGTGACACCTGCTATGAGGATATGATTGAGGCGCCAAAGGCCGCATTAAATATAGTTCAGTGTGCAGGCTCCAGCACTTATCTGGCAAACCGTATGGAGGAGGAATTCGGCATTCCATTTATAAAGGTCAGTTTCTTCGGAATCGAGGATACAACCGCTTCCTTAATCAAGACGGCTGAGGCACTTGGGAATGAACTGGCAAGAAAAAAGGCAGCGGAATTTTGCAAAAAGAAAGCAGAGGAGCTGGAAAATTTCTTAGGCCGTTATCGGAAAAACCTGGAGGGGAAAAAAGCCGCCATCTACGTAGGCGGGGGATTTAAGGCAATCTCTCTCATCCGGCAGTTTCAGGCTATGGGGATGGAAACTGTGGTGGTCGGAACCCAGACAGGGAAAAAGGAAGATTATGAAGTGATTGAGAGTCTGGTGAAATCTGACACCATTATTCTTGATGATGCGAATCCGGCAGAGTTAGAGACCTTTATGAAAGAAAAAGGGGCAGATATACTGGTGGGAGGTGTAAAAGAAAGACCTCTTGCCTATAAGCTGGGTATCGCATTTTGCGATCACAATCATGAAAGAAAGTTTCCGTTAGCCGGTTTTGAAGGGGTGGTCAATTTCACAATGGAAATCAATAAAAGCATAAACAGTCCGGTATGGGGCTATATTAGCTGACAGAAAGGCGGAGTGACAATGAAAAGTGAAGTAAAACCTCTGGTGAATCTAAATATCAATCCCTGCAAAATGTGTATGCCAATGGGAAGTGCAACTGCATTTTACGGTCTGAAGAACTGTATGACCATCCTTCACGGCTCTCAGGGGTGTGCGACCTACATCCGCCGTCATATGGCAACTCACTACAATGAACCTGTGGATATTGCTTCCTCATCCCTGACCGAGGAGGGAACAGTATACGGAGGCAGTGAAAACTTAAAAAAGGGATTAAAGAATTTAATTGAGCTTTACCATCCGGAAATTATCGGTGTAATGACCACCTGCCTGGCGGAAACCATCGGTGAGGATATTCCGGGAATACTCCAGTCCTTTCTGGAGGAAAATCCAGGATACAGGGACATTACGCTGATTCCCTGCCACTCCCCGGGATATGGCGGAAGTCAGTATGAGGGATATTTCGCAGCTCTCTTGGCCATTGTTTCTTCTATTAAAATGGTTGCCAGAAAGAATGATCTGGTAAATGTGATCACTGCGCCCATCAGTCCCGCAGATACCAGATATCTAAAGAGGATGCTCTCTCTTTTTGGAATTGACGCCATTCTGCTTCCTGACTTATCTGATAATTTAGATGGTGCTCACGATCCCCATTATAACCGCCTGCCTCATGAGGGAACAGAACTGGCCCGGTTAAAACAGATGGGGGGAGCAAGATTTACTTTGGAATTAACCGCATTTCACCATAAAAATTCAGTGGGAGAATATCTGTGTGAAACGTATGGTGTTCCTTATGAGCGGCTGTCCCTGCCGGTGGGGTTAAGAGATACGGATGCATTTTTAGATGCGTTGTCCCGTATTTCCGGGAATGAAATTCCTGAGGAACTGAAAAAAGAGAGAGGGCGTTATTTAGATGCCATGATTGATTCCCACAAATACCATTCTTCCGGTAGAGCCGCAGTATTTGGGGAGCCGGATCTGGTATATTCCACCGTACGAATGATGTGTGAATGCGGAATCATGCCGGTAGTATGTGGGGCAGGATCTGCATGTCCGGAGCTTGACGGACTGATCAGACCGGAGATTGAGAATCTTGCCGGTTTGTATCTGGTGGAAGAGTATAAAATTACAGATAAAGCGGATTTTAAGGATATTGAGGATATGGTTCTTACCTATAAGGCCAATATCCTTGCTGGTAGTTCTGACGGAAGGCGTATTGCAGAAGATTTACATCTTCCCCTGGTCCGCAGAGGGTTTCCCATTCATGACCATGTGGGCGGCCAGCGGCTGAAGATGCTGGGCTATGAAGGATCCGTGGAATATATGGATGAGATTGCAAATCATCTGATTGATACAGTTGAAACCACATTCCGCGAGACCTTATATGATGCATACTACAAAGACACTGCCATTGCTCATAAAAAGGTGCCGGAATCTGCAGAGGAGATCATGAAGCGCAAGACAAAGGAGCATCCCTGCTATAATTGCCAGGCACATCAGTTTGCCAGAATTCATCTTCCGGTAGCCCCTGCCTGTAACGTTCAATGCGGTTACTGTGTAAGAAAATTTGACTGTCCTAATGAAAGCCGTCCCGGAGTCACTTCTGCCATTTTATCGCCTGAGGAAGCACTTAACCGGTATCTTTCAGTAAAGGAAAAAATGCCAAACTTAACAGTGGTGGGGATAGCCGGACCTGGAGAAGCTCTGGAAAACTGGGAGAATGTGAGAAAAGTTTTTGAACTCATAAGGAACCAGGATCCGGAAGTCACCTTCTGTCTGTCTACCAATGGACTGAAGCTGCCCCAGTATGCAAGGGAACTAAAGGAACTGGGAGTTTCCCATGTAACAGTAACCATGAACGCGGTGGATCCCCATATCAGCGGACAGATGTATCAGTATATCCGGTTTATGGGCAGGGAATATACCGGCGACGCGGCAGGAGCTCTCATGGTTGCAAACCAGCTTGCAGGAATCAGGCTTTTAATTGCCAATGATATATTGGTAAAGGTCAATATCGTGACAGTGAAGGGAATTAATGACAGTAATGTACCGGAGGTCGTAAAGACTGTGAAATCACTGGGGTGCTTTATCACCAATATTATGCAGATGATTCCGGTAAAGGGAAGCGCGCTGGAGCATGTGGAGCCTGTTTCAAACAAGCAGCTAAATGAGATCAGAAAGCAGTGTGAAGAGATCATGCCCCAGATGTATCACTGCCAGCACTGCAGGGCAGATGCGGTTGGAACGTTAACGGATGACAAATCCATACAATTAAAAGGATTCCTGGCTGAGGAAAAGAAGGTTTTTGTTCCTGTTTCAAAAAGCTACCGGTTTGCAGTCGCTTCCAAAAGCGGAGTCGTAGTCGACACTCACTTCGGTCATGCAAAGGAATTTTATTTATATGACTACCGAAACGGGGAAGTCCGGTTTGCTGGAAAACGAAATGTGGAACAGTATTGTCAGGGAGAAGAAGAATGCGGGGAAAAAGAGGATAAAATAGAACAGATTATAGCTGCCCTTAATGGCTGCAACGGAGTCATTGCCATGCGCATTGGCATGGAGCCGACCAAAAAGCTGACAAAATTGGGGATAAAGCCGGTGAATACATATGACATGATTGAAGATGCGGTAAAAAAAGCGGCAGAAGCAATGTAAAAGGAGGAGAAAAATGGTACAGCCAAAATATCATGTATTTATCTGCACAAGCTGCAGAATCAACGGAACACAAAAAGGGATGTGCTATCAGAAAGGTGCGGTGGACTTAATCCAGGATTTTATGCAGGAGATTGAAGACAGGGACTTATCTGGAGAGGTGGTAATAAACAATACCGGCTGTTTTGGAATCTGTGATAAGGGTCCTGTAGTCGTGGTATATCCGGAGGGAGTCTGGTATGGCAATGTAACCGCAGATGATGTGGAACGTATTTTTGATGAGCACTTTGAGGGGGGGAAGCCGGTACAGGATCTGATGATTTAGTATCTGTTATGATACGGCAGGGAGCACAGGGAAAAGGAGGGATTGCTTTTGATTAGAATCATTGATGCCACACTGACTATGTTGGAGGAATATTCGTTAAAAAGGGAGCTTATTTATGAGTTTGCCCAGACCTTAGAGAGTCTTTGCATATGGGGAGCCGTGTTATCTCCCAAAATCTATCAGCTGATGCAGGGGGACTTACCAAAGGGAATCACCTGGTATATGGAACTTCCAAATCCGTCGGATAGCTGGAAATATCCCGGGATTCAGTTTTTTCTCTCCTCTTTTTGTGATGGGACAGGAAAATATATTCGCAATATTCAGATCAATGATGTATCAGAGCTGAGGGGACTGGAAAGTGCCAGTCTGGATAACAAATTAAGGCTTACGGGTCTGGACGATTTACTGATCTACGAAAGCCGGGATATTTATGAACGGGGAATGAAGCTGCTAATCCAGGCTTCTCCCATCCTGTATCCGGAAAATTCTTGTTTTTGTGCTTCTGCCATTGCAGCGGATTACTTGCAAAATCACCATAACGGTACAGTGATGACAACATTTACCGGAATTGGCAATAAGGCTGCAACTGAGCAGGTCATTCTGGCCATGAGAGTGGTGGAACGTTATAAACCAAACAACAGCTTTGATAAACTGTCGGACTTACGAAACATTTTTGAAGCCATGACCAATACACAGATACCAGGTCATACGCCTGTCATCGGAAGAAAGATTTTTTATATAGAATCCGGACTGCATGTAGACGGAGTTTTGAAAAAGCCATCTAATTATGAGTCTTTTCCTCCAGAACTTGTGGGAGCCTCCAGGAAAGTGATTTTGGGTAAACATTCCGGAGGAATGTCGATACGGTATAAAATGAAACAGTACCAGATGGAAGGCCGCTATCCGGTGGAGCATCTTCTTGAAATGGTTAAAAGGCTCAGTATTAAGAAGGGCGGGGAAGTAACTGATGAAGAGTTTTTAACAATGATGAGTGAGTGTGATAAATATGAAAAGGCGAATCAAAATAGTTGATACCACTCTTCGGGATGGCGAACAGTGTCCGGGTGTCGTATTTTCTCCTTCTGATAAGGTGCGTATGGCATTGTTCCTGGACAGTATTGGTGTTTCTGAAATCGAAGCGGGAATTTACGACGTGGGTACAGAAGGCGTTCATTATATCAGCGAAATCATGAAAAAGAAAAAGCAGGCAGTCATTTCATTGTGGTCCAGATTAAATCCTGAGAATGTGGAAGAGTCCGCAAGGCAGAAGCCGGACTTAATTCATATCGGAACCCCTGTGTCCTATGCGCAGATCTATAATAAGATAGGGAAAAATAAAAAATGGATTGAAAACACCCTGCAGGAGTGCATTCAGGTTGCCAGGGACTATCAAATCCCCATAACGGTAGGTCTGGAAGATGCATCAAGGGCAGATGTGGCTTTTTTGGTTTCTCTGGTCCGGCTGATGAGGCAGCAGGGCGTTAAGACCATACGTCTTGCAGATACAGTTGGAGTATTATTCCCCAGAAGGGCGGGGGAGCTGGTACGGGAAATGAAACAGACAGGAATCACCATTGAGGTTCATGAGCACAATGATTTTGGGATGGCAGTGGCTAACTCCATGGTTATGGCACTGTCAGGAGCAGATATGGTGGATGGGACACTGCTTGGCATCGGAGAGCGGGCAGGGAACTGTAACCTCTATGAGTTTGTCCATAGTGCGGCCCGTAAATTTGAATTAAGTGTCAGCAGCCTGGATATAAAGAAGGGGGAAAATCTATTAAAATCCATAATGTCAGGAGGAAAGAGGAATGATCCGGGAGATTCAATTTGAAGATGGCAGGAGGAAACTGGCAGAAGGAATTAAGAGTCTCTGCCGCGCTCTCTCCTGTGAGGGGCAGATTCTGGTAAATGGAACCTACAGCTTTTCCGCTGCAGAGGTGGCAGGAACGCTGGAGGGGAGGAATTTATATGTGAACCAGGGGATCCGGCTGGCTGCTGCAGCCATCGGTGAGATCAACCAGACTGCTGGATGCGGTACCGGTGAGTCAGCACGTATGGCAAATCAGCTTTTATCCTACTGTGAAAGAAAAGCGGCAGCGGGGATCAGTCCGGTCCTCCTTGCAAAGGAGATCAAACAGGCAGCAAATGCACTGGAATTTTATGTCCTTAATAATGCTGTTCCAGTAACTGATGAAAGCGTGGATCTGGTGGAAGAGATCACAAAAGACCGGGAGACCGCCCAAATGGTTATAGAAGGAGCAAAAGAGGGGGAGCTGGTTGTAAAAGACTCCATGTATGCAGGTACAAAGCTGGAAATCACAAGAGGAATGCGACTTGAAGGAAGCTTGTCTGTTGGGGCAGAAGGCACGGTATCCGATGTGCTGGTTCTGATTGTGAAAACCCAAATCACTTCCTTTGCCAGTCTGTATCCCCTTCTTCAAAAGACGGAGCCGCAGAATTTGCTTATACTGGCTGACGGGATAGAGGGGGAAGCCCTGACCCTTCTTAATGCAAATGTAAAGCAGAACCGCCTTCATGTGAGAGCCATGAAGGCACCTGGTATGGGCAGGAGAAAGGAAGATATTTTAGAAGACGCCGCAGTATATACGGATACGGTGGTGTTTGACGGTATCTATCCCTGCAGTCTGGAGGAAATATCTCCCGCCATGCTGGGGACGGTAAAAACGGTGACAGCAGCCGGCTCTTATACGGTTATGGAGGGAAATTCGGATAGCGGCCGGATAGTAAGGCGGACCCAGACAATTCAAGAGCGGATCCAGGATCCCCGGACCAATTACTATGACAAGCAGAAATTAAGAGAAAGAATAGCAGGGTTAATGGGCTGTGCTCCTGTGATTTATGCAGGAGGATACACCACTGTGCAGGCAAAGGAAGAAAAACGGAGAATCGAATCCGCAGTGGCTTATTACCAGACCATAAAGCAGTATGGAATATTCAAAAAAGAGGATTTAGACCGCTTTTTAGCCGGTTCAGAAGCAGAACGGTTTCTGACGGAGTCCATGAAGCAAAGTTTTAAAGAAAAGGAGATCAGCGCATATCTCCTGATTCTGATGATACAAAAGATCTGCGGACTGATTGTCATGTGGCTGACAACCGGCGCCGTTATGGTGAGCACCGGATATGACAGAGAGGATCTGGAACTGATAAAAAGCGGAGTGGACATAGAAAGGTTAAGGGGCTGATATGAAGATCAAAAACGTGAAGCTGAAGCCTGGGTTTACGTTAAAAGAGCTTGGAGGGGAATTTTGTATTTTTGATGACAGAGACAGTCAGTATGGTTCCTTAAACGGTCTGCCTTCGGTGAATGAGATCTGTATTTTTCTATGGAACAGCCTGGAGAGGGGAGCAGGAGTGGGGGAATTGATTACTCTGTTATCTGAAGAAAAAAATATTGACGAGGAAGATGCCAGACTGGAACTGGAGGAATTTCTTGCAAAACTGATCCATGGAAATGTGGTTGAGATTGAAGGATAAAGGAGGAGCGTTAAGATGGAAAAAATAGCGGTGATCAGCAGAAACCAGGAACTGGTTCCTTTTTTGGACTGCAATCAGGTTGAGATATATGAAAAACAGGAAGGGCAGTGGCTGGCAGTAAGGAGCAATTCCTTTCCTGCTATTAAAGGAAGAACCATTGAGGAACTGAGAGCAGAAACGGAAGCAGTCCGGATTCTCACCGGGGATGCAAAGGCTGTTCTGTGCAGAGAGCTTTCCGGCATTCCCTTTTCGGTATTTAACCAGAGGGGATACTGCATCTTCTGTGGAGATAAAGCGGACCAGGATACCTTTGACGGAATGGTAAAAGATATAGAAGAGAGTGATGAGAAGCGAAGAAGAAAAGAAGAGATGATAAAAAATGCCGGACCTGTGGAAACGGAAACTCCCGGAATCTATTTTTTAGATCTGGTGCAGCTCCAAAAAGAGTGCCCGGAGATTACCTCTAAAAAGGCCCTTTTACCGTTTCTTTCCCATACTCCATTTCTTGAACTGCACCTTGTCTGCGCCCATATTCCGCCATGGCTGGAAGCAGATACATCCTTTGAAAAAAAGGTTCGTCAGAAAGAGGGCGGAGTACAGATAACAGTAACCAGAAAACAGTGTTAGCAGGAGGTGAAAGAAATGCAAAATTATATGGTAATAGATGCAAAGACACTTCAGACTGCCTATGGCATTCTTGGAGGTGTGGATTCCTTTCTCTGTCACCCGGATGGAGAGCTTTTAGGAGTGACTCTTTCAGAAAAAAATATGATTGTTACACAGGCAGGTGAGCTGATTCCGGCTTATACGGAAAATGGCAGAAGAAAAAAGAAGCCGTCCGTGGAGTTTGATAAGCAGGGAATGGTGGTCAGTGTGGCACTGGAGGAGCAGCAGGAGGTTTTTACTCCCATTGGAGAGCTTCCCGCTGAGCTGATCAAATTTTATCCCACAGGAGAGCTTCACCGGGTATTTATTCTAGATGGTCAGATCAGCGGTTTCTGGACAGAGGAAGATGAACGGGAGCTGAACATTTCATTGACTTTCGATCTTGGTTTTACAGAATTACATGCAATGATTAACGGGCTTTGTTTTTATAAAAGCGGAGATATCAAAAGCATTACCTTATTTCCGGGAGAACGGGCAGAGATTGGGACGCCCCTGGGAAAAGTGGAAACAAAGGTGGGGCTGTCGCTGTATGAGTCAGGAAGTTTAAAATCAGTGGAACCGGCTGACCCTGTGCTGGTATCAACTCCCATTGGTACAATCACTGCATTTGATCCCGATCAGATCGGAATTAACGCAGACAGTAATTCTCTTTCGTTTACGGAAGACGGGGAGATCAAGGCACTTATTACATGCGATCATTCCATCTATGTTCAGACAGAGGATGGAGTGATGAAAAAACATTCTCCCCATATAAAGCCCCATCCGCTCTATGATGAAATCCTTACTGTATCTGGAATGAAAGTGGAGTTTTTTCCGGAATCAGGGGAAGTGATGATTGAGAAAGAACGGTATGGTTTAAAATCATGCGGCTTTACCTTAGAGCCTTTTGCGCGTCCCGGAATGCACTGCAGCCCGTCCGACTGTGCAAACTGCTCCCTGTGCAATAAAGCAATGAGGGAATAAAGAAGGGAACTGCCGATTCGTCGGCGGTTCCCTTTTCTGACTCTTTAATCTGATTTCGCAGCAGCATACTCAGTCTCACAGGCAGCAGCTTTCGCATGTGAGCCTTTTCCAAGAACCGTAGTATAGCAAAAGATACCAAGGCAGACAGCTGCAAACAAAATTCCGATTGGGTAAGCAATGGTAGTGGAAATTTTCAGTCCCTCCTTCGCCATGAGTATGTAGGTACTTGAAACGGCTGACATAAAGGTTGCAGGAAGCACTGTGATCCAGTAAAAACGTTTTTTCCGGTACAGATAAACGCTTGCAGTCCACAGCGCAATCATAGCCAGTGTCTGATTGCTCCAGGAGAAGTATCTCCAAACGATCTGGACATCAAACTGTGTTAAAACGGATCCCACTGCCAGAAGCGGCACAGTGAGGATCAGGCGGTTCTTTATCGGTTTCTGGTCCAGTTTAAACCAGTCTGACAAGGTCAGACGTGCACTACGGTAAGCGGTGTCTGCAGAAGAAATGGGGCATGCGATGACTCCGATCATTGCGATAACGGCACCAACGGGTCCAAGGAGCTTAAAGCAGATTTCGTAGACGACGCTGGACTGTCCATTTCCAAGTGCTGTTAAAAGACCGCCGGTTCCGTCATAAAAGGCAACCCCTGCAGCAGCCCAGATCAGTGCGATGACACCTTCTGCAACCATGGCTCCATAAAATACCTTTCGTCCGTCCGCTTCATTGGTGAGGCATCGGGCCATTAAAGGAGACTGGGTGGCATGAAAACCGGATATGGCACCACAGGCAACGGAAATAAACATGGTGGGCCAGATCGGTGTCCCGGCAGGATGAAGATTGGAAAGTGTAATTTCCGGAATGTGATACCCCTGAAACAGGATTGCTCCGCCAACACCCAGAGCCATTACAATCAGGCAGATTCCAAAGAAGGGATAGATTTTACCAATCACCTTATCAATGGGAACAAAGGTTGCGACAAAATAGTAAATCAGTACAACTGCCAGCCAGAACCTGGAATTCAACACATGGGGGGTCAGCATAGCCAGGAGGTTAGCAGGACCTGTGGAAAAGGTTACGCCTACCAGAACAAGAAGAACCACGGAAAATACACGCATGATCTGCTTCATGACGGAACCCAGATAGGAACCGGTCAGCTCTGATACACTGGCGCCTTTATGCCGCATGGACATCATACCAATCATGTAATCGTGTACACCGCCGCCTAAAAGAGTACCGAAGGTAATCCACAAAAATACACTGGGACCCCAGCAGGCACCGGCGAGAGCTCCGAAGATGGGACCCAGGCCAGCGATATTTAACAGCTGGATCAGAAAAATACGTGGAGTTCCCATGGGAACGTAGTCACTTCCGTCTGTCATGGCCAGAGCCGGTGTTTCTCTGTCATCCGGGCCAAAAATCTTTTCTGCAATTCTGCTGTAGAAGAAAAAACCTGTAATCAGCAGAAACAGACATAAAAAGAAACTGATCATATACCTACCTCCTAATATTGATAAATCTTCTCGTCACCATTTATTATAGTTAAAAGTGTATAAAAATAAATAAAAAACGGATGAAAAGCAGGTATATATGCATAAACGGTTGTCAGATACCAATGATCTGCCGCAGCTGTTTAATTTTTTCTCTTCCAATGGGCAGAATTTCTTTTTCAAATCCCTGCATTTTAACAGCCATGCTGTTGTTTGCCCAGGGGAACAGTTCGGAAATATAATTCAGATTGATCAGATAGCTTTTGTGGATCCGAAAAAAATTGTAGGAGGAAAGACGCTTCTCGTATTCACCCAGCAGCTGGTTTTCCGTATAATCCCTGGTGACTGTGTGGAGAATGCAGCTTCTGCAGCAGGTTTCGATATAGACGATCTGTCTGATATCAAGAAGTATGATGGTCCGATTGACACTGATGGGAAGCTTGTGTGCAGGGAACAGCTCCTTTTTTTGCTCTCCCTCCAAATCCTGTCTGCATTTTTCAAGAATCCCGCGCAGCCGTTCCGGATCAAACGGTTTTAAAATGTAGTTATTCACACCCAGTTCGAAGGCCTGAACGGCATATTGGGAGTAAGCCGTAGCAAAAACGATCTGGGCATGGGGAAGCATACGTCTGGCTGCGGCAGCCAGTGTAGTTCCTTCCATATCGTTTAAGCTGATATCCAAAAAAAGAATATCAAAGAGATGATGACCAAACAGCTCAAGTGCAGCACAGCCGCTGTCCCCTTCCATGATCTCACTGCCAGGGCAGATCGATAAAATCTGGTGGATCAGTTCTTTTCTTGCCGGCCGCTCATCGTCAATAACTGCGATTTTCATAGTTGATTCCCCCGTTATCAATAGTTAATTCACGTTCCCTTGCTGCCCCATATTCTTCTTCATAGCGGGGATCAGGATTGGCTGGAATGGTAAAATAGAGTTCACAGCCAGAATCGGTGCTTTGGATCTTGAGACCATGCTCCTGACCATAGATGCTTTTTAACCGTTTATGAACATTTTCCAGCCCAAAACCGCCGTAATGTTCCCCATTATACAGCTGGTGTATTATCGACTCAGGAATTCCCGGTCCATTGTCAGAGACGGATATTTTTATAAGATGATTCTCCATTCGGGCGTAAATGGATACGTTGCGGTTTCCGCTTTTATCGAAGCCATAACGCACGGCATTTTCTACCAGAGGCTGCAGAATGAAAGCTGGAAGAAAACAGCTTATTTGTAAGTCGTTCTTAATTTCCGTATGAAGCTTCTCTTCAAATCTGGCTTTTTCCAGCTCTAAATAGCTGGTGACATGATGAAGCTCTGTTTTCAGTGTATGCATATAGGAATTATTCTCCAGCGTCTGACGGTAATACGAGGACAGGGTAAGAAGAAGTTCCCTTGCCCGGTCCGGATTCTCCCGGCAGACATAGGAGATGGTGTTAAGCGAATTATAAAGAAAATGGGGATTGACCTGAGACTGGAGTGCCTGAAATTCCGCTTTGTGCCGCAGCTTTTTCTGGTATTCCAGTTCCGAAAGCTCAAACTGGGTGGAGAAAAGCCTGGCCAGTTCCGAGGCGAAATTTAAGTCAGACTGGGATTGCTGCCAGTGTTTCTTAAAAATCATGGTCAGGCTCCCGGTAATCTGATTCATCTCAATAATGGGGGCTGCCACAATCATATGGTTTTTTAGTATAGAATATAGAGGATCTCCTTTTCCAGCGTAATGGAAAACCGTTGGCTTCCTGTCATGAGTGGAGGCAAGTATGGGAGGAAGAACTGTATCATCTTCCATATCCGAAAGTTCTGAATTGATTTTTATTCCCAGTATCTTCCGGATATCCGTGATCAGAATTCCGGAACAGGAGGTGGACTGAAAAATAATTTCGGCAGCTGCCTGCATATCAGGGGGGCTGTGTAAGCCTTTGCGGAGATGGGGGAGACTTTGCTCCACGATTCCAAGTGCCAGCCGCATACGTTCGGCAAACTGGCTGTCTTCTTCTATAAATACCATATTAAAAGTGCCGAGAAATATCAGCATTCCCAATGCATTCATGGTCATCATGGGAAGTGAAATCAGCTTTATAAGCTGGACGGCTGCAGTAAATGGCCGTGAAACGAGAAGAATAATCACCATCTGAAGAAGCTCTACAAAAAAGGTGAGAAAAAACACACCGGAGCTGTCCATTTTGCCTGCCTTAAAGCGCCGGGAGAATAAGGAGCCTGCAAGACCCTCCACCAGCGTGGAGATGGCACAGGCTACGGCGGTAAATCCACCAATGTCGAACAGATAGCGGTGAAGTGCGCCGATGACAGCAGCACCCATTCCCACAAACGGCCCCCCTAAAAGGCCGGCAGCCAGCACTCCGATCACGCGGGTGTTGACAATGGCCCCCTGAGCCCGGACGCCTGTATAGGTGGATATGATGCTGATGGAACCAAAGATCACGGCCAGCATGACCCCGCAGCCGGCAGAATGCTGATCGTACAGGAGCATGCTCCGGACAATGGGGATTTTGGTCAGCAAAGTTGCGATGAGGACAAGAAGACCGATATTTAACAAAAGACTGAAGAACATAGCAGTGGACATAAGCTTCCCCCTTATACTGGCTGATTTATAACTGGTATAATTATATCAGATATTGCGTAAAAATACAGTGTGTTGTTTTCTGGCAATGTTATTTCAATGGAAACTTGCATTTATTTTTTTCATTTTATATAATGGCTGTAAAAGATGTATTTATTGGAGGAAAGCCGAATGAAGTTATTTATTAAATATATATCGATTATACTGGCAATCTATCTGCTGTCATTTGTATTTAACTCGATTTATATTGGAAGCCTGTCCGCTCTGCTTATTATGGGAATGGTGCTTTTGCTTGTGAATCTTATTATAAGGCCCGTTCTTTTACTCATTACATTACCGGTCAATCTTTTGACACTGGGTTTATTCAGCTTCATTGTAAATGCCTGGACGATCATGATTGCCGATTCTTTGGTGGGAAATATCAGTATGGGCGGTTTTCTTAACTCGCTGATTACTGCTTTTATTATTACGATTTTAAATAATTTATTTCAGGATAAGAAATAAATGCCAATAAAAAGACAGGACTTAAATCCCGGGATAAGGATTCAAGCCCTGTCTTTTTTTATGAATCTAATACTTAACACCCTTCCAGTAGAGTGGCTTATACACATTGGCCTCCTCCGGCAGAGTCACATCTTTCATCGCCCAGCCGCAGAATTCTTCAAATCCGGTCCGGTCCACGATATAACCGATGTGCTCCTTTCCGCCGGGAGCAGTAGTATCAATGTATTTTGCCACATAATCATAGGTATTGAGAATAATTTTTAAAATGCTGTCCTCATCTGCCCATTTAATGAAATCCTCGCCCATACGGGGATTTTTCTTTCCGGTTCGTCCAAGCAGTGTGAGACGGTAAAACTTATCCTGACTTCTGGTCCAGGCTCTGGTGGGGCAGGCAAGCACACATTCCCCGCAGCCGATACAGGTCTCATGATTGCGTGTCACCTTGCAGTTTACTGTTTCAAGAGCTCCCGTTGACTTTCGTTTGCATACCTTTACACAGGCACCGCAGTTGACGCAGCGGTCAGCATCGTAGTGGGGGAGTGTCATCCCCATGATACCGAAATCGTGCATCCGCACTTTGGCACAGTCATTGGGACAGCCTGTCAGTGCGATTTTAAAATGAAGATTGTTGGGGAAAACCGCTTTCTCGATTTTCTTTGCCAGAGCCGCTGTGTTATAGCAGGCATAGGGGCAGACGTTATTGCCGATGCATGCGGTAATATTGCGGGTTCCGGCTGCACTGTAGCCCTGTCCTTTCTCCCCCTGGTTAATATCCAGACCTTCAATAATCGGCTGAAGGAGGGAATTGACCTTTGGAATATCCTCAAATGGTATTCCAGGGATCTCAAATCCCTGCCTGGAGGTAATGTGAACGGTTCCGTTTCCGTAGGTATCCGCAATATTCTGAATCATAGGTAAAAATCTGGCCTCTAAGTGGCCGCCGGGAACCCGGATGCGTGAGGCGGTAAGACCTCTGTGCTTTGTGACCCGGAAAGCATTTTTTTTCAGTTCCTTTGTGTTTGTATCCATAAGACATTCCCCTTTCTAGTCCAAAAGTCTGCGGCCTTTGGTAAATGGAAAGACAGGTCCGTCCAGGCACACATAGGTGTCATCAATTTTACAGTGTCCGCATTTGCCGATTCCGCAGCACATTTTCCGTTCATGGGAAATCCAGATATTTTCTTCTTTCAGTCCGATATCCAAAAGTCCCTGAGTGGTAAAGCGCATCATGGCAGGAGGTCCTACTACGATTGCAGTGGTTTCTTCCTTATTTTTCAGCTTCAGTTTCGGTATATACTGGGTGACCAGCCCAATCTGGCAGGCAGTGTCATCCTCTGCACAGTCAACCGTCAGTATGACTTCCATTGCCTGTTTCCATTTCCCGAAGTCTTCCAGAAAAAGAATGTCCTTTGGTGTCTTAAAGCCGGCGATGAGGGTCATGCCCTTTGTTTCTTCCATATGAGTGGAGAAATAATCAACCACGCCTCTCACAGGAGAAAGTCCCGTTCCGCCGGCTATGACCAGCAGCTCTTTTCCACGGTAATTTTCTAAGTCAAAGCCATTCCCGTAAGGACCTCTTAAAAACAGACTGTCTCCCTGATACCGCTCAAAGATTTCCCCTGTCACCTTTCCTACCCGGCGAATGGTTAAATCAACGGAATCCTCCCGGATGCCGCTGACCGAAATTGGAGCTTCTCCGAATTTTGGTATGGATACCTCAAAAAACTGACCTGGTTTTACTTCTCCATGATAAGCCATGCGGAAGGTGTATTCGATGTCCGTATGGCGGATTACCTCCTTGATCTCAGAACGGAAAGGAAGATATTCGTTATGATTCATTTTCATTAACCTCCTTCATAGCATCTTCCAGCTGATTGATGCAGTGGGAAAATGAGATATACTCCGGACACACATCGTCGCACCGGCCGCAGCCTACACACATATGAATCCCATTGCGCTTCTTGTAATCATATACTTTGTGCATGACTTTAAAGCGCATGCGCTGACCGTTATTCTGGCGGTAGCTGCCGCCTCCGGCCACATCAGTGAAGCCATCTGTCATGCAGGAAGCCCATACTCTGCGGCGCTCTCCAACTTTGCCGTTATCGGTATAAAAAATGTCCTGCATGGTAAAACAGGTACAGGTAGGGCAGACAAAATTACATCGACCGCAGTTGATGCAGCGGCTGTCATATTGTTTCCACATGGACGATTTCATGACATCTAAGGAGAGAGACTCCGGGATATTTACCTGTGTTTCTGTCTCAGATACATAAGAAGGGGTTACATCTGTCTGTTTTGTACAGCCTGAAGCAAACAATTCATCCCATTGGGGATTTTTATTATCAATTCTCACCCCTTCTTTGGAAAGCTCCATAAAAGCATGGTAGTCGTCTGTACGGTTGGTTCCCATGTCCACACAAAAACAGCTCTCGAAGGATTCCTTACAGCCCATAAGTACAAATTTCACCCTGTCCCGAAGACGTTTATAATATGGATCTTCTGCGCCGTTATTAAGATACATGGTATCTAAACGTTTCACTGCATGAAGATCGCAGCTGCGCAGAAAAATGATGGCCTGCTTTACCGGACCTTCCGGTTCTTTCACGGAATCTTCCGTAAAATAAAATAAGGTTTCCGAGATAGGAAGCAGAATCTCTTTAAAAGAGAAATCTGATTTTTTATCATATACAATTTCTTCAAAAGACTGGATTTCGCCGTAATGAACCGCATCTGTATCAGAAAATGCCCCTCCGTTTTTCACCAGCATGGGAGCATAGATGACGGAATCCTTTTTCCACTGGCAAAACACCTCATTGACTTCTTTTAAATTCAGGATATATCCCATGCTATGCCTCCTTTTTTCTGGAAATCAGATAGTAGGGAACAGCCGTAAATAAGATACCGCCTGCCATATTGCCAAAAGTTACAACCAGAATATTGTAAAAATATCCGGAAAGGGAAACTGCCGCATTGCCTGGGCTTAAGATTCCCACAGTGAGCAGAGTCATGTTGGCAATGCTGTGCTCATAACCGCTTGTAATAAACGCAAAGAGACACCAGAATACCATAATTAATTTCCCGCTTTCTGATTTACAGCGGAAGCCGCACCAGATAGCAAGGCATACTAAGATGTTGCAGAGAACTGCTCTTAAAAAGAGGGGGATAAGGGGAATTGCCATCTTGGCAGCAGCAGCATTTGCCATGAATTCTCCTACAGGACCCTTTGTCAGCCCTGCGCCCCAGAAAATCAGGGCTAAAAGAATGGACCCGGCCCAGTTTCCAAGTAAACAGACCACCCACAGCTTTCCCGCCTCTGCGACTGTGGCCGTACCACTGAAAACTCCGCCTGCCATAATTAAATTATTGCCGGTAAACAGTTCCGCACCTGCCATGACAACAAGACTGAGGGCGATACCAAAGGATGCACCCATAATAATCTTGACGTAAGGCTGATCTGAGATCATTCCTCCTGCGGAAAAAATAAGCAGGATTCCAAAACCCACATAAATGCCTGCCAGCATGGCTGCAACCCAGTAGCCAGCAGGATTGTTTTTAAGAAACTTTGATTTGTTTTCCGCTGCTTTTGATAACATTGAATATTCTTCCTGAAACATAAATAGCCTCCTTTGTTTATTTTTTATCAAACTACCCGTAAATCAGTATAATTGACAAATAAAAAAATCACCGTGATCAAAATCACGGTGACTTAAAAAAAACAGACAGGGCGTCTCTGTCAGGGATAATAAATTTCCCCCGCTGGACATGAACCAGCCCCTGTTCCGTTAAATGCTTCAACTGACGGGATACAGTTTCCCGTCTGGACCCTAACATATCGGCCAGATAAGTAACGCTTAAATCCATATTGATTAAGGTCCCTTCCTCATGGGGAATTCCATAATCCTTAGACAGGCGCCACAGCTTAGCTGCAATCTTCTTTTCCCCATGTACGGAGTTGGAAGTGTTCTTTAGCTGTCGGTATAAACGCCTGTTTTTTAACGCCAGGGAATCAAGAATCAGTTTCGTCAGTTCAAAATCCTGACGCATGACAGCCAGAAGATCCGTCTTCCCAAAGCACAGAACCAGAGAAGATTCGAATGCTTCGCAGTTAATGGAAGCGGGCATATTCTGTAAAACCTCTTCATTAACCAATTCCCCTTTTCCTAAAAGAAAAACCGTTTTTCTTTCTCCCTGGGAATTGATTTTATACAGGGATACGAATCCATCTATTACAATATAAAGAGTATGGCTCATTTCTTTATCCCAATATAAGTGTGCCCCTTTTGGAAAATGACGGAGGCTGCCGCAGGCAATCAGTGCAGCAGCTGATTTTTCTGATATGTTTTTGAAAAATTCAATACTGAAACAGGCTTCTTTGATATCCATTAATCCGCTTCATAAAGAAGCTCTTACACCTGCCTTTCATTTGCATGCTGTATCCAAGTATTATACTATACCATGAAATTCAACGCAAGGAGCAGGAAAATAGTGCTTTGAAAAAGTGTCCGTACTCCAAATGGGGCATAGCAGCAGATAGGTCCCTGACTATGCCCCAAACAAGAATACGCAATGTCAGAGCTGCCATGTAACAGCAAAAAATCCCCAGAACATCTCAGTTCTGAGGATTTTCACCTGGCTTACTTCTTTCAGTCTTCACCGTGTTTCATAACATGAGCCCCCAATAGCAGCACCAGATAAAAGATACTTACGATTCCAATATGTATCGCAGATTTAATAAACAGGGGCAGGCCCGCAAATGGATCGGCAAAGGAAAAAACGGCATAATAGATTCCGATTGCCAGTATCATGAGAGCCGACGGCTTTGCGATCATATCCCATGCGTTCCACATAAAATCCACCATTTTCCTTAAAGTAAGCACATGCATGAACGCCAGCAGCAGTTCGCTTGCCAGTGCGCCAACCAGATAGGCGAATATTCCCAGCCGCGGGATACCAAAAATCACAAACAAAAGCCGTAATGTCATGGCGATTACATTCTGGGTAAAGGTAATGGAGGTTTTGCCAAGTCCGTTTAAGATACTTCCCATGGTGGTGGCCATATAAAGAAATGGGCAGAGCCATGCCAGCACAGTCATGTACTGCCCGGCAGAACTGTCTTTAAATACACTGACTCCCAGGTCCTCCCCGAATAAGGTAAAGATTCCAATGCAGAGAATTCCCACATACATACAGTACCTAAGAGACATGGAGATAGCGGTTCCGATCCGTTTTTCATTGCCTTCGGACTGAGCTTCTGCTACTGTTGGCAGTAAAAGTACTGCGAGAGAATTAAATACGGTGGAGGGGAACAAAATAAAGGGCAGCGCCATACCGGTTAACACGCCGTATACGGAAAATGCGGCTGAATCGGAAAGACCCGACATCTGCAGTCTGCTGGGAATCAGAATGGCCTCCGCACTGGCAAGAATATTTAAAACCAGCCTATTTCCCATAAGAGGAAGTGCAAGATGCATGAGTCCCGGAGCTGTTTCACTAAAATGGGAGGAATCATAAGCAAAGTCTTTGGCAATAACCGGCGGAAAAAAACGGTAGGCAAAAACGGTAAACAGAGAGGAGGCAACTTCTCCGATTAAGTGGCCAATGACGGCCAGCTGAACAGTAATAGTGATTCCTGACTGGATCATGATATCGGCAATGAGGAAAACGGCACCGATTCTTATCATCTGTTCCATGATCTGTGCCAATGCCGGAACAGAGGGACGCTGCATACCATAATAATAACCGTTGATACAGGCATGAATGGCTGCGCACGGAACCGATACTGCAAGAAATATAAGGAGAGGTGCACAGCGCGGTTCCATTAATATGGAACCTGCAATAAAATCTTTAAACTGAACAATGAGATAAGCCAGTATCATGGAAATAGCCACTGAGATGATCAGACCACTTCTGAATAAAGAACGGCCCTTCTTCACATTAGCGGCTACGGACTGGGATATAGCGGTTTGTATGGAGCCTGCACAAAGAGCAAAGCAGATTCCAAACACCGGATGAATCAGATTAAAGATACCCAGACCCTCAGCTCCGATGGTACGGGAGAGGAAGATCCGGTAAAAAAAACCCAGCACCCGGGTGATGAGCCCGGCTGACGTAAGAAGAAGCGTGCCGGTCAGAAGCGCATATTTCCTTTTTGAAAGTTTCCTGGGGATCTTTAGAGAATCATTCATGAAATCTCCTGAAAAAGAGAATTATTATAAATATATGGAAATTGTTCTTTCTTCATGACATAATCATAATGAGAATCATTCCTATTGAATTTCTAGGAAATGTGTGTATAATAGAAAATGTAGATGAAGCTTTTAACTTTAGAACTACAGAAAGGCGGAACTAACAAATATGAAACAACTGATTTATCTAGACAACGCAGCGACGACCAAAACCAGACCAGAGGTCGTAGAAGCCATGCTGCCTTACTTTACGGAATATTATGGTAATCCATCTTCCGTATACGAATTTTCCGGTATTTCAAAGAAAGCGGTTCAGGAATCCAGAGAGATCATCGCGAATTCTCTTGGAGCCAAGACAAACGAGATTTATTTTACAGCAGGCGGTTCTGAATCCGACAACTGGGCGCTTATTGCAACAGCAGAAGCCTATGCAGAAAAAGGAAAACACATTATTACCAGCAAAATCGAACATCATGCCGCGCTCCATACCTGTGAGTATTTAGAGAAACGCGGTTTTGATATCACGTATCTGAATGTAGATGAGAATGGATCCATAAAGTTAGACGAGCTGAAAAAAGCCATTCGTCCTGACACCATCCTCATTTCTATCATGTTTGCCAATAATGAGATCGGCACCATTGAGCCCATTAAGGAAATTGGTGAGATAGCAAAAGAGCATAATATCTTATTCCATACCGATGCAGTTCAGGCATACGGTCATGTGCCGATTAACGTAGATGAATACCATATTGATATGTTAAGTGCCAGCGGTCACAAGATTAACGGACCAAAGGGAATTGGATTTTTATATATCAGAACCGGCGTCAAGTCCAGGTCCTTTATTCATGGAGGCGGACAGGAGAGAAAGCGCCGTGCAGGAACAGAAAATGTAACGGGAATTGTAGGTTTCGGTAAAGCGGTTGAGCTTGCAGTGGCAGGAATGGAAGAAAGAACCCGCAAAGAGACCGAGCTTCGTGAATATTTAATGGAACGTGTGATGAAAGAAGTTCCATACACCAGAATTAACGGCAGCAAAAAGAGCCGCCTTTCCAATAATGTAAATTTTGCCTTCCAGTTTATTGAGGGAGAATCCTTACTGATTATGCTGGATATGAAAGGAATCTGCGGATCCAGCGGTTCTGCCTGTACTTCCGGTTCCTTAGATCCGTCTCATGTACTGTTGGCAATTGGCCTTCCTCATGAGATCGCCCATGGCTCTCTTCGTCTGACTCTTGACGAGGAAAATACTATGGAAGAGATGGATTATGTGGTGGAAGCTATTAAGGAGATCGTGGCCAAACTGCGCAGCATGTCTCCTCTTTATGAGGATTATATCAAGCATCAGGGGAACTAACAGAGGGTAGATGAATTACCGGAAATGGAGAATAGAATATGTATACAGAAAAAGTAATGGATCATTTTGAGCACCCGAGAAATGTGGGTGAAATAGAGAATGCCAGTGGCATGGGTACAGTTGGAAATGCAAAATGCGGCGATATTATGAGAATTTATCTGGATATCGATGACAACCAGATTATTCAGGATGTTAAGTTTAAAACCTTTGGCTGTGGTGCGGCAGTTGCTACCAGCAGCATGGCTACAGAGATGGTAAAAGGAAAATCAATTCAGGAAGCGATGGAGGTAACCAATAAGGCTGTATGTGAGGCACTTGATGGTCTGCCCCCTGTAAAAGTACACTGCTCCCTGCTTGCCGAAGAAGCAATCCATGCGGCGTTGTGGGATTACGCAATCAAGCATGACATTAAGATTGAAGGTTTACAAAAACCAAAGTCAGATATCGGTGAGGAAGAAGTAGAAGAAGAATATTAATGGAAATGGGATTCTATGAAAAAAGCGAAAGTAGTAGTAGGAATGTCAGGCGGCGTGGATTCTTCCGTTGCAGCCTGGCTGTTAAAGGAACAAGGCTATGACGTAATCGGCGTAACCATGCAGATCTGGCAGGATGAGGATAACGTGACTCAGGAAGAGAACGGTGGCTGCTGCGGGCTCAGTGCCGTAGACGATGCCAGAAGAGTTGCCTGGGATCTGGGGATTCCCTATTATGTTATGAATTTTAAAGAAGAATTCAAATCCCAGGTAATTGATTACTTTGTAGACGAATACCAGAGAGGCCGCACTCCCAACCCCTGTATCGCCTGCAACCGTTATGTCAAGTGGGAATCTCTTTTAAAGCGCAGCCTGGATATCGGAGCGGATTATATTGCTACAGGCCATTACGCCCAGATTGATCAGCTTCCCAACGGCCGATATGCCTTAAAGAAGTCCGTAACTGCCGCAAAAGACCAGACATATGCGCTTTATAACTTAACCCAGGAGCAGCTTGCCTGTACCCTGATGCCGGTAGGTGCCTATTCCAAGGATCAGATCAGGGAAATTGCTGACCGGATCAATCTGAAAGTGGCTCATAAGCCTGACAGTCAGGAGATCTGCTTTATTCCGGATCATGATTATGCGGGATTTATAGAAGAGAACGCAGGGGAGAGAGCGCCGGAAGGTGATTTTGTGGACTTAAATGGCCAGGTGATTGGACGTCATAAAGGCATCACTCATTACACAGTAGGACAGAGAAAAGGTCTAAATCTATCTCTTGGTTATCCGGTTTTTGTAGTTGAGATACGTCCTGAGACAAACGAAGTGGTGATCGGAAAAGGAGAGGATGTTTATTCAGGCACTCTCTGCGCCGGACATTTAAACTGGATGGCAGTTGATGGTCTTCATGGAGAAGAGATGGAGGTAATGGCAAAGATCCGTTACAGCCATAAAGGTGCAGCCTGTACCATAAAAGAATTGGAAGAGGGCGTGGTGGAATGCAGATTTAAAGAACCGCAGAGGGCGATCACTCCAGGACAGGCCGTGGTATTCTATCAGGGTGAGTATGTAGTGGGAGGAGGAACTATACTGTGATAATCAGAAAGAACAGATGGCTGTTTCTGATGGCTCTGCTGTTAAGTCTCTTCCTTCTTTCCGGCTGCGGGAAAAAGTATGAGGAAGTACAGAGGCCGGTTGTGGAAGAGGCCAATAGTGGTTTGAGCGAAGAGGAAAAGTCCGCTCCGGTGACCATTGAATACGGAGAGAGAGAGGGAACGGCTGCGGAAAAAATTTCCCACGAAGCTTCCGTGACAACAGAGACAGCTCCTGAATTTCAAAAAGCAAATGAGACGGTCTATATCACAGGCAGCGGAGTGAATGTAAGAACACAGCCTTCTGTCACCAGCCAGATAGCGGCCACTCTTAATCAGGGTGCAGCTTTAGAACGAACCGGATACAGCCAGAGCTGGAGCCGGGTTATCTATGAGAATAAGGAATGCTACGTGTCTTCCAGGTATTTATCTGCTGATAAACCAGCGGATCAGCCGGCCCAGGCACCAGTCATATCAGGAAGCGGAAATGGCAGACTGATTGCCATTGATCCGGGACACCAGGCGAAGGGAAATTCAGAGAAGGAACCCATCGGACCCGGCTCAACACAGATGAAAGCCAAGGTAGCATCCGGAACCCAGGGATCTGCTACCGGAATACCGGAGTACAAGCTCACTCTGGCAGTTTCCCTGAAATTAAAGCAGGAACTGCTCAACAGAGGTTACCGGGTCTATATGATTCGTGAAACCGATGATGTCAATATCAGTAATGCGCAGCGGGCTAATATGGCAAATGAAAGCGGAGCGGATATTTTCATAAGAGTTCATGCAAATTCCTTAAATGACAGATCCATAGCGGGTGCCCTGACTATGTGCCAGACTTCAAAAAATCCTTATAACAGCAATCTCTATGGTAAAAGTGCAGCACTGTCAAAAACAGTGGTGAATGGAATCAGCAGTCAGACCGGATTTAGAAACCGTGGGGTTCAGGAGACGGATTCCATGAGCGGAATTAACTGGTGCAAGATACCTGTAACCATTGTGGAGATGGGCTTTATGAGTAATGCTGAAGAAGATAAGAAGATGGCAACGGATGAATACCGGGACAAGATTGCAAAAGGAATCGCAGATGGTATCGATGCCTATTATGCAGGCGGAAACTGATATCCATTCCGTTTCGCAATACAGACATCTATGAAAAGCCGGGAAGCAGGCGTGGTTTAATCCATACTGCTTTCCGGCTTTTCTGTTATTTTCACCCCGTTTAAAGGTCATAATAGACCATGAAAGGGCATACATTTTCCTGAAACGTTTCTACCAGGCAAGGAGAAGAGTAACATGGCAGATTATGGGCTTGCGTTATCAGGAGGAGGAACCAAAGGAGCGATTCACGTAGGCGTTCTTACAGCATTGGAAGAAAACGGTCTTTTGCCTGACCGGATTGCAGGAGCCAGTGCGGGCAGCATAGTGGCAGGACTTTACGCTTCCGGAATGGACATCGGTGCGTTGAGAGAAAACGTAAGATGGCTGGCAAAACATGGAGATCATTATATAGATCCCAATATTCTGGGAGTTCTGTTGTTTCTGCCCCAGGTGCTGCTTCACAGAAGTCCTTCATTGATGGGGTTAATCAAAGGCAACCGGCTTTTGCATTATCTTTGCGATTTAACCGACGGACTGGAGATACAGGATTGCCAGAAGGGTCTTTTGATTCCCACAGTTGACTTAAACAGCGGAAACACCGTTGTGTTCACCAACTTATTTGAAGAGAAGGCACCTATATCTGCGCTTCGGGAGGAGAATGTGAAGTGGCAGAAAAACGGGCTGTTATGTGATATTATGATGGCCAGTTCATCTGTTCCGGCCGTGTTTTCCCCAAGGCAGATTAACGGTTATATGCTGGTGGATGGAGGAGTGACTAATAATCTGCCAGTAGATCTGTTTATATCAACAGGAGAATCCAGAGTGATGGCAGTCGATATCGGAGATACCTATGAGATGCCCAAAGATCATTCCATCATGGAAATTGCATTTCATTCGTTTTCTATTATGAGCAGAGAATTAAAAGACTGCCGTTCCAGCGGTGAAATCTTTCTTCTAAAGCCGCCAATCCCCAAGGGGGCAGGGCTTCTGACTTTTGAATACATGGAGGAATGTATGGAGAGTGGATATGTATATACGAAAAAAATGATGCCAAGGATCAGGCGTGCTCTGGAAAAAACAATTTAAATACGGTATACTATATAAAATTGACACATAGGAGGAAAAATATGGAACTGACTTTTCGACATGCAGAGGAATCTGATACATCACTGATTCTGGAATTTATCAAAGCACTGGCAGAGTATGAGAAGATGCTTGATGAGGTGGTGGCGTCAGAGGAGCTGCTAAAAAAATGGCTGTTTGATGAGAAAAAAGCAGAAGTGCTCTTTGCCCTGGCTGATGGGAAAGAAGTTGGATTTGCACTGTTTTTCCATAATTTCTCTACGTTTCTGGGCAGAGCCGGGATTTATCTGGAAGACTTGTTTGTAAAACCTGAGTATAGAGGGAAGGGTATCGGAAAAGCAATTTTTAAAAAATTAGGTGCTATTGCAAGAGAGCGGGGCTGTGGAAGACTGGAGTGGTGGTGTCTGGACTGGAATCAGCCCAGCATTGACTTTTACCGTTCCATGGGAGCCGAGTCTATGGATGAATGGACTGTTTACCGAATTGCTGGTCAGAAATTAGATGCTTTGGCGGATTCCGGGGAAAATAAATAGAAAAATCTCATAAAACAGATACCGCCGGCCTGTGATAAGGCGGCGGTATCTGTTTTATTAATATTTTTCTGTTTTAACCGGGGATCCTGGTAAGTCTGTTACTTCTGCTATTACATCCGCCGGATCACTGATCTGCTTTTTTTCAGAAACATTTTCATCCATCAGCTGAATCCAGCTGATTTCATCTTTCATAGCCTGAGCCTGGGCAGCCAGTTCTTCACTTGAAGCTGAGCTTTCCTCTGCAGTAGCCGCATTGGTCTGTACTACGGACGATACCTGGGTTAACCCGGTGTTGACCTGCTGGATCGCATCTACCTGCTCTGCAGAAGCACTTCGGATCTTCTCCATAGACTCACCAAGGAAGTCTGCCTTGTCTGCAAGGCCTTTCAGTATTTCTACAGTTTCTTTTGATAAGGTTTCTCCGTTTTCCACAAGAGATGAGGAGTGTGCCAGCAGAGAAGAGGTCTCACCAGCGGCCTCCGATACCTTGACAGCCAGATTACGGACTTCATCTGCAACAACAGCGAAGCCTTTTCCGGCCTCTCCGGCCCTTGCTGCTTCAATTGCTGCGTTCAGTGCCAGAATATTGGTCTGAAATGCAATATCTTCAATCACCTTGGTGATATTTGTGATCTGCTTTGAAGCCTCTCCTATTTCAGTCATGGCCTGGTTTAAATTCTGTATGTAGGAATTTCCTTTAGCAAGCTCTATTCCGGTCTGCTTTACATATTCATTGACTGTTGATACGGTATCCACATTTTCTTCTGAATGATGAGCCACATTGGATATGGAAGCGTTTAACTCTTCTACAGTGGCAGCCTGTTCCGTTGTACCGGAAGCTAAAAGCTGCGCTCCGGAAGAGATCTGATCTGCTCCGCTTGAAATCTGGTTAATGGAGTTTCTGAAATTTCCGAAAATGGTATTTAAATTGGTAATAATTCCATTGATCGATGTCTTAAGCTGGATAAAATCTGCTTTATATTCAGATTCAATGGTCCGGGTGCAGTCACCCTTCTCTACTCCGTCTAAAATAGTCGTTGCATCATTGATGATGGAGCGAAGAGAAGATACGGTATATTTTAGGGAAGTGGAAAGTGTGCCGATCTCATCATCGCTTACATATTCAGGAACCTCGGTATGAAGATCTCCCTGAGAAAGCAGTTCCAGTCTCTCCACCATTTTTATAATGGGATTTACAATGGGGGAGGCAATTCTCATGGCAGATATTAAAGCAATAATTAAAAATGCAACAATAAAAATGATCATGATAACAATGGAGATGTAAAATCCTTGCATAAGTTCCGATGTTTTGGCTGCTACTCCCATGGACCAGCCGTCCGTATTGGGAATGGGGGCATACCCAACGGTAAGTGCATTGCTTTTATAATGAATCTCTTCAATATCCGATTTACCAGCTGTCATGTTTTTTACCATCTTAGCGGCCTCAGAAATTGAGGAATCAGTATTGGCAGCTTCGATGTAATTATACTGTTGATTCACATTATCCTGATTCTTATGAGCAACGACAGTTCCTGTTTTATCCACGATGAATCCGTAGCCTGATTTGCCAAGGGAGATGTCAGTGATCATTTTACTAAAAGAATCGCAGGAAAGCCTGGCAAATACAATACCCTTGCTTCCGTCACCTTTGATCGGAGCTGAGAGAATCATAATCATTTTTCCAGTTGTTTTGCTTAAGAGAGGTGAAGAGATATAAGTTTCTCCTCCGGTGGATTTCTGAAAATATTCCCTGTCACTGACATCGGTTCCGTCCGAAGTAATTCCCTGGGGAGTACAAACGACGATGGAATCGAATCCATTTTCCTGTGCCAGCTGGTCCAGGTCATTCTTTAGCTGTTGTGATGCACTGGAGGTGATTCTTATTCTGTTATCCTTTGAAATTGCCTGGATTTTAGTCTTATAGATGAGTATGGAATTTTCAACCGAATGGTTGTAGGCGTTGGTGTTTTCCTGAATCCTCAGATGCATGTTATTTCTGGCATCCCGATAGACAATGATTGAATTTACAGTTCCAAAAAGCAGGGTAATAATTGTTGATAAAGCAGCGATACTGATCTGAAGCTTACGTTTAATAGAGTTTTTGGTGCCGGTGTTAGGCTTTCGTTTTTTCTGTAACATTTTTTTCTCCTGGTCTGGGTTTTATTATTTTTCATCTTTTGTTAAAATTGGTTAATATGTAATCAGAGCAATTATAAAGCAAGAGGATAATACTGTCAATTGTTCTTAATAATAAAAAACAGATACCGCCGCTGGGAGACCAGCAGGCAGTACCTGTCATAGAAAAACTTTTTATTTTTTTAATTCCTGCATCTTCATGGCACGAACCTTTAACGGAAGACCGAAAAGAGTGATGAAGCCTTCTGCATCGTGATGGTCATAGAGATCACCGGTAGTAAAGGAAGCAAGAGATTCACTGTATAAGGAGTAAGGGGAAGTTGTGCCTGCTTTTATAATATTACCTTTGTAAAGCTTGAATTTTACTTCTCCGGTTACGTATTCCTGAGTAGAGGTAACGAATGCCTGAACAGCCTCACGAAGTGGTGTGAACCATTTTCCTTCGTATACGATCTGCGCGAATTTATTTCCCATGTCTTTTTTCACTTCCGTGGTTGCACGGTCTAAAACCAGCTCTTCCAGCTGCTGATGTGCCTCTAACAGAATGGTGCCGCCAGGAGTTTCATAAACGCCTCTGGATTTCATACCCACAACCCGGTTTTCAACGATATCCACGATGCCGATGCCGTGTTTTCCGCCCAGTTCATTTAATGTTGTTATAATATCGGAAACCTTCATAGCTTTTCCGTTCACGCTGACGGGAATGCCTTTTTCAAAGGTCATAGTCACGTATTCCCCTTCTTCGGGTGCCTTTTCCGGTGATACACCCAACACCAGAAGGTGATCGTAATTCGGTTCATTAGCTGGATCTTCAAGCTCTAAGCCCTCATGGCTGATGTGCCATAAGTTACGGTCACGGCTGTAGCTGTTGTCAGCAGAAAATGGAAGATCGATGCCATGCTGTTTGCAATATTCTATCTCGTCTTCGCGGGACTGCATCGTCCAGATATCGGTCATACGCCATGGTGCAATGATCTTTAAATCAGGAGCAAGAGCCTTGATGCCAAGCTCAAAACGGATCTGGTCATTCCCCTTTCCTGTAGCTCCGTGGCAGATGGCGGTAGCTCCTTCTTTCCTTGCGATCTCCACCAGTCTTTTAGCAATAGCCGGACGAGCCATGGAAGTTCCCAGCAGATATTTATTCTCATAAACTGCATTGGCCTGAACACAGGGGATAATGTAGTTGTCGCAGAAATCATCTACAAGATCTTCTATATATAATTTGGAAGCGCCGGATAATTTGGCTCTCTCCTCCAGACCATCAAGTTCATTTCCCTGGCCGCAGTCGATGCAGCAGCAGATAACTTCATAATCAAAATTTTCCTTTAACCATGGAATGATGGCAGTGGTATCAAGTCCGCCGGAATAGGCTAAAATTACTTTCTCTTTCATATATGATTCCTCCTCAATGGTTTTTGTATTTTCCTTGTTGAACTTTCATAAATATACAACAAAATCAGGAATAATGCAAGCGTAAAATGAAAAATATAAAAATATCTTGCATAATATACAAAAGAGATGTATAATTATGAAAATCCTGGGAGGAACATTAAAAGTCCGTTGAATGAAGCGGTCAGGACTGATACACAATAGAGAATAAAAAGGAGCGATGACGATGATTAAAGCAGGAATTATAGGATCAACCGGATATGCAGGCGGTGAGCTGGCAAGACTTTTACTCCAGAGAGATGACGTGGAGATCAAATGGTACGGTTCCAAAAGTTATGTGAACCAGAATTATGCTTCCATCTATCAGAATATGTTTGAAATCGTCGGCGATTCCTGCATGGATGATAATATAGAAGCATTGGCAGAAATGGTGGACGTAATTTTTACTGCAACACCTCAGGGATTTCTGGCCTCTGTCTTAAATGAACAAATATTATCAAAAACCAAAGTCATCGATTTAAGTGCAGATTACCGGATTCAGGATGTGAACGTCTATGAAGAGTGGTATCAGATTCCGCACAAATCTCCTCAATATATAAAGGAAGCGGTCTATGGTCTTCCGGAACTTAACAGAGATAAGATTAAAAAGGCAAGACTGATTGCCAATCCTGGCTGTTATCCCACCTGTTCTGAACTTTCCATTTATCCGTTAGTAAAAGAAGGGCTGATTGATCCTGATACCATTATCGTCGATGCAAAATCAGGAACTTCAGGTGCAGGAAGAGGAGCAAAGACTGACAATCTTTACTGCGAAGTGAATGAGAATATTAAAGCCTACGGGGTAGGCGTACACAGACACACTCCTGAGATTGAGGAACAACTTTCTTATGGTGCAGGAAAACCGGTTACCATTAGCTTTACCCCTCATCTGGTTCCCATGAACCGGGGCATTCTAATAACTGCCTATGCATCTTTGACCAGACAGGTTTCTTATGAGGAAGTGAAATCCGTTTATGATCATTATTATGGAAGCGAATTTTTTGTCCGTGTGCTGGATAAAGATATGACACCCCAGACGAAATGGGTGCAAGGAAGCAATTTTGTTGATGTGAATTTTAAGATTGATCCCAGAACCAACCGGATTGTAATGATGGGTGCCATGGATAATCTGGTTAAGGGAGCCGCAGGGCAGGCAGTGCAGAATATGAATATTCTTTTCGGACTGGAGGAAAACAAGGGACTGAAGCTGATTCCCATTTTTCCGTAACTATTTTAACAACGATTGATTAGGGGTAAATTATGATAATTCGAACAATGACGATAGAAGATTATAAAGATGTTTTTGCACTCTGGTCCGGAATCAGGGGATTTGGTATCCGTGCGGCAGATGACTCCGAAGAAGGAATCGGACGTTTTCTTCAAAGAAACCCGGATTTAAGCGTGGTTGCAGAAGAGAACGGAACCATAACAGGTTCAATCCTGTGCGGCCACGACGGACGAAGGGGAACCTTCTATCATGTCTGTGTGGCAGAAGAATACAGGGAGCACGGAGTCGGTCATAAAATGGTTCAGGAAGCAGTCAGCCGTTTAAGAAAAGAGGGAATTCATAAAGTGAATTTAATTGCCTTTTGCTCCAATAATTTGGGAAATCATTTCTGGAAAAAAGAAAATTTCACCTTCCGCGATGATTTGAATTATTATGATTTAACTATCAGTGAAAATAACGAAACTAAATTTATCAGTTAAAGGGGAAAGTGAGATTATGAAATTAAAACGGATCACTGCTGACTTTACTGTATGCAAATTGAAAGGACCACAAGATCTGGCAAGTCTGAACGAGAAATCAGGATTCTGGTTCATGGGAAAGACCGATGAGGAATTGTCTCTGGTATGCGAGACAAAGTCCGTTCCGGAACATACTCTGGAAAGGGAGGATGGGTTTCAGGCTTTTCGGATTGAAGGTGTTCTTGATTTTTCCCTCATTGGTATCCTTTCTAAGATATCAGCGGTACTGGCGGATCATGGAATCGGTATTTTTGCTATATCCACCTTTCAGACAGATTACATACTTGTTAAAAAAACGCAGTACGAAAATGCTTTAGAGGAGCTGTCAAAAGCAGGTTATACCATTATCGGCGACAGGGAGGAAGTGTAATATGAAACAGATAAACGGAGGAGTAACGGCAGCGAAGGGATTTAAAGCTGCATCAACTGCAGCAGGAATTAAATATAAAAACAACCGGAAAGATATGGCGATGATTTATAGTGAGGTTCCATGTAAGGCAGCAGGTACTTTTACCACGAATATCGTAAAAGCAGCCCCAGTCAAATGGGATAAAGAAATCGTGACCAGTTCGCCATTTGCCCAGGCTGTTGTAGTAAATGCAGGAATTGCTAATGCATGTACCGGAGCAGAGGGATTCTCCTACTGCAGTCAGACAGCAAAAGCAGCTTCCCAGTGTCTTTCCATTCCGGAAGATTCCGTTCTTGTAGCCTCTACTGGTGTAATCGGAATGCAGCTACCCATCGACCGCATCACACAGGGAGTAAAGACAATGGCCGTGATCCTGGACGGCAGCGGGGAAAGCGGAACCGCTGCAGCACAGGCCATCATGACAACCGATACCGTGAAGAAGGAAGTAGCAGTTCAGTTTGAAGCTGGCGGAGCTGTCATCACCATTGGAGGCATGTGCAAGGGCTCTGGAATGATTCACCCTGACATGTGCACCATGCTAAGCTTTGTTACCACAGATGCTGCGATTTCAAAGGAACTTTTACAGGAAGCATTAAGGGAAGATATCAAAGATACGTACAACATGATATCAGTAGACGGAGACACCTCTACCAACGACACCGTTCTTCTTCTGGCAAACGGGATGGCTGGAAATAAAGAGATTACGGAAAAGAATGAAGATTATCAGTTATTTATAAAGGCACTTAATTTTGTGAATGAAACTCTGGCAAAGAAGATGGCAGGGGACGGAGAAGGCTGTACGGCTTTATTTGAAGTGAAAATTATTGGCGCAGAAACAAAGTCACAGGCTGTTACATTATCAAAATCAGTCATCACTTCCAGCCTGACTAAAGCAGCCATATTCGGTCACGATGCCAACTGGGGACGAATTCTTTGTGCCATGGGATACTCGGGAGCCTCCTTTGACCCGGAAAAAGTGGATCTGTATTTTGAAAGCGCAGCAGGAAAGCTTCAGATCATAGAAAATGGTGTGGCACTTCCCTACAGTGAGGAAGAGGCTGCTAAGATTTTATCCCAGCCGGAAGTGACTGCAATTGCTGACATCAAGATGGGAGATGCTACTGCAACTGCATGGGGATGTGACCTGACCTTTGACTATGTGAAAATCAACGCAGATTACCGTTCTTAAGAATTGGGAACAGACCCTAAGAAGGAGAGGAAAAAATAAATGGTACTGGATCAGAGCATTATGCAAAAAGCCGAAGTGTTAATTGAGGCACTTCCCTATATACAGAGGTTTAACCGTAAAACTATTGTTGTAAAATACGGCGGAAGCGCTATGGTAGATGAAGAACTGAAAAAACAGGTAATCCAGGATGTTGTCCTATTAAAACTGGTAGGCTTTAAGCCCATTATTGTCCACGGCGGCGGAAAAGAGATCAGCAGATGGGTGGAGAAAACTGGCATGGAGCCACATTTTGTCAACGGCTTAAGGGTGACGGATGAAGCCACTATGGAAATTGCAGAAATGGTTTTAAACCGGGTGAACAAAAGCCTGGTTCAGCTTGTCAATGAGCTGGGGGTTAAGGCTGTGGGAATCAGCGGGAAAGATGGCATGATGCTAAAATGCCAGAAGCGCTATTCCAACGGAGAGGACATTGGTTTTGTAGGCGACATCACAAAGGTTGATACTCAGATTATTAACGATCTTCTGGAAAAGGATTTTCTCCCCATCATCTGCCCGGTAGGCTTTGATGAGGACTTTAAAACCTATAACATCAACGCAGACGACGCAGCCTGTGCAATTGCAACAGCTATGGAGGCAGAGAAACTGGCTTTTTTGACGGATGTGGAGGGCGTTTACCGGGACTTTCAGGATAAGGATTCATTAATTTCTGAGATGTCCATCGAAGATGCTCAGGAGTTTGTAAGCGGAGGAACTCTTGGAGGCGGAATGCTCCCCAAACTTCAAAACTGCATTGATGCCATGAACCATGGTGTGTCCAGAGTACATATTATGGACGGAAGAATCCCCCATTGTCTGCTGTTAGAGATTTTCACCAATAAAGGAATCGGAACTGCAATCGTCAGTCCGGGAGAGGAGCGTTTTTATCATGCTGAATAAACAGGAATATATCGATAAGGCGGAATCAGAAATTTATAAAACTTATAACCGTTTTCCAGTCGTTTTTGACCATGGGGACGGAGTAAGGCTTTATGATACGGACGGTAATGAGTACCTGGATTTTTTTGCCGGAATTGCAGTAGCTGGTCTTGGATACAATGACGCTGAGTTTAATGAGGCGGTAAAGGCTCAGGTTGATAAACTTCTTCACATTTCAAATCTCTATTATAACGCACCGTCTGTTGATGCAGCAGGACTGCTTTTAAAGGCATCTCAGATGGATAAAGTGTTTTTTACCAACAGCGGAACGGAGGCCATTGAGGGAGCTTTAAAAATAGCCAGGAGATACGCTTATAATAAAGACGGCGGTCATGACCATGAAATCGTTGCCATGAACCATTCATTTCATGGAAGAAGCCTGGGAGCTCTTTCTGTAACTGGAAATGATCATTATCAGGAGCCGTTTAAACCCTTAATTCCAGGAATTAAGTTTGCCGATTTTAATGATCTGGAAAGTGTAAAAGCTGTAGTAAATGAAAAAACCTGTGCCATTATTTTGGAAACCGTTCAGGGAGAAGGCGGGATTTATCCTGCAACCCAGGAATTTTTAACAGGCATAAGAGAAATTTGTGATAAAAATGATATTCTGTTAATTCTTGACGAGATCCAGTGCGGAATGGGGCGCACAGGCTCCATGTTTGCCTGGCAGCAATATGGTGTCAAACCCGATGTGATGACAGTTGCAAAGGCACTGGGGAACGGAGTTCCCATCGGGGCATTCCTGGCAGCCGGAAAAGCGGCTACTGCTATGGTGCCGGGGGATCATGGAACTACTTACGGAGGTAATCCATTAGTATCTGCTGCAGCTTACAAGGTTTTAGAACTGTTTGAGAAGCGGGAAATCGTAAATCATGTAAAAGAAATTGGGGATTATCTGAGCAAAAAGCTGGAAAAGCTGAAAGAAAAGTATGATATTATTACAGCAAGAAGAGGGCTGGGCCTTATTCAGGGACTGGAATTTACCGTACCGGTTTCCCCCATTGTCAGCCAGGCATTGACAGAACAGAAGCTGGTTATAATCAGTGCAGGTACCAATGTGATTCGCTTTGTTCCGCCATTGGTAATTGAAAAAGAGCACGTGGATGAAATGGTGGAAAAACTTTCTGCTGTGCTGGAACAACAAAAATAAAGACAGTAAACTGAACTATCAGAGAGCCGATAACCGTGTAACAGGTTTATCGGCTCTGAGTTTATCAGCAGCCTCTTGGTTACGTCACTTGCGGCTGGCCTTTTTAATCAGGTCCACGCCATTGTATTCCAGGCTTTCCACACTTACAGCCTTGTGCAGTATATAATGATCAAAAAAGTTTACCGTATAGTCTGTAATAATATTTCGCATCTCCATTGCATCCCTTTCACCTCTGACAGCCTCATTAAAACAGGTAAATACGATGTCGCAATAATCTAAATGAGTAACACGGTCAACGGAGTAATAATAAGTTTCCATGGTAAATGTGAATTATTATGCGTGAACTGATTCGCACTATATCATGAATTGATTCTCGCATCAAACAGCGTTAAAATACACCTAGTGAAAAAGATCATTTTTGGAACAGCAGATTTTTCTCGTTTCCGTTATAATAAAGCTACCACGTGGAAAAAAAGAAAGGAGGCAGACGAAAATGGAAGCCGAAGACAGGATTTCTATGATTGCTGTTTTTATTGATGAACACATAAAAGAGGAGTTGACCGTACTGCAGCTGTCTGCCAGGGTGGGGTATTCCCCCGGCTATTTTACCAGATGTTTCAAAAGAAAATTCGGGATTTCTCCCATGGAATATGTAAAGCAGAGAAAGCTTTTAGCAGCTGCGAAGGAGATTGCGAAAGGAAAGCGGATTCTTGATGCAGCCGTGGACTACGGCTGGGAAACCCACAGCGGATTTACCAAATCCTTCACCTCTGTGTTTGGATATTCCCCTGTTTTACTGCGGGCAATCTATGTTCGTGATGCCTCTGTGAAAGGAGAAAAACAACAAATGGAAGCATATATAAAAACAGCACAGGTATATAAAAAACCGGAGGAATTATGGCAGATTCTGTGCCTCACATTAAAAGAAAATAAAACAGAGTATAACAATAAGAAATTAAAAGAAATTTACAAACTTGCAAAAGCATTACATGAGGGAGAGAAAAGAAAAACCGGGGAGGACTATATCACTCACCCGTTAAATGTGGCAATTATCCTGGCTGATATGGGGAGTGATGAAAATACTGTCTGTGCCGGACTTCTCCATGATGTGTGGCTGGAAAAACATAAGGAAAGAATCTCCCTTGAGGCTGGATCTGTGATAAGTGGAATTCTTTTATCTTATGAAAAATTTAAACAAACGCATGAAAGCTCTGATGACAGGGGAGTTCTGGTAGCACTTTCAGACCGCCTTCACAACATGAGAACAATTGAGTTTGTGGATCCGGCAACATGGAAAAGACGGGCGGAAGAAACGATGCGGATATTTTCTCCTATTGCATCAAAATGCTCTGATTTCCGGCTTCGTTGTGAGCTTGATGAACGTTCAGTTAAATTTCTTTAAGGTTGACAGAACCGCTGAGTGCTGATAAAATCTTTAAATTAAAAAGAGTGTATATTAATTCAATTAAAATGCATAGAAAATATTACTTTTAATGGAAGGAGAAATAAGATGAAAATTGGTGCGATTACAGTGGGACAGAGTCCGAGAACAGATGTTACAGCCGATATAATGGGTATTTTTGACGGCAAAGCAGAACTTTGTGAAAAAGGAGGATTAGACGGGCTGACAAAAGAAGAAATCAGTGAATTCAAACCGGAGGAAGGCGATTACATTCTGGTATCCAGATTGAATGATGGTTCTTCCGTAACGTTTGCAGAGCGTTTTATTCTTCCCAGGCTTGAGACAGCTATTCATGAACTTGAAAAAGAGGGAGCGGAACTTATCATGATGTTTTGTACGGGCAAGTTTCCGGATACACTGAAATCTTCTATTCCCCTGATCTATCCTTGTGACATACTGGACAGAATGGTTCCCCTGTTTTCAACTAATTCCTCCATTATTGTAGTAACCCCGTCTCCTGAACAGTTAAAACAAAGTATGGACAAATGGTCGCAGATTGTAACGGATGTAAAAGTTATTTCTGCATCCCCTTACGGAGACCGGAAAGAGATTTTAAAAGCGGCAGAACAGGCAAAAGGTTTAAAAGGAGATGTAATCGTACTGGACTGCATCGGATACAGCCAGGAAATGAAAGAGATATTTGCAAGAGAAACTAAAAAACCGGTGATTTTGCCCAGGACGCTGCTTGCACGTATGATTTCGGAATTAACTGACCGTTGATTTAACCAATTGCCTGATTCCTGTGCACATTGCTTAATTTGTCTCGAAATGACTGTGCACAAAGCTATTTACAAAGGAGATTCAGCCTGTTAGTATATTCATAATAATTTATAAATATTAATCAGGAGGATTCTTATCATGAGCGATATCTTATTCAGAGCAAAGGAACTGGAATCATATGGCATTGCAATAAGACGGCAGATTCATAAGAATCCAGAGCTTGGTTTTGATCTTCCAAAGACAATCGGGCTTGTAGAAACAGAGTTGATTTCCATGGGGTATAAGCCAGTTCGCTGCGGAACAGCCGGGATCACCGTGACTGCAGGAAAGCCAGGCAGGACTTTTTTACTCCGGGCTGATATGGATGCCCTTCCCATGAAAGAAGAGACCGGCCTGGAGTTTGCATCTGAGAACGAATATATGCATGCCTGCGGGCATGATATTCATACCAGTGCCCTTCTTGTGGCAGCCCGGATCTTAAAAGAAAGAGAAGAAGAATTACAGGGAACTGTGAAGCTGATGTTTCAGCCCTGTGAAGAAGGCGTTGCAGGTGCCCTTGACATGGTGAGGGCGGGAGTGCTTGAATCTCCTTTCGTAGATGCAGCCATGGCTCTTCATGTAGTACATGGAAAATATGGATCAGTGGGATATTCATGGGGGACAGCGTGTGCTTCCAGTGATGTATTTGCCATAACTGTAAAGGGAAAGGGCGGTCACGGAGCAGCACCTCACAACTGTGTGGATCCTATCAATGCAGCAGTACATATGCATATGGCCCTTCAGGCAGTAAACAGCAGAGAGGTTCACCCCGACGAGATGCTGGTTCTCAGTATCTGCGAAATACATGGAGGAACCGCTTCCAATATATTTCCTGAGACAGTCGTGATGAAGGGAACGATCCGGACCATGAATCCGAAAGTAAGAAGTTTTGCAAAGGATCGTCTGGTACAGATTGCAAAGCAGACGGCAGCTGTATTTCGTGCTGAAGCGGAGATAGAGTTTCTCCACGAGGGTGTTCCTCCGATGAAGAATGATACTATTCTTTTACAGGAGACTACCGGTTACATTAACCGTATTTTGGGAGAAGGCACCTGTTATGAACTTCCCCGTATGACTGGATCTGAGGATTTTTCCGTGCTGTCCCAGCTGGTTCCTTCCGTGCTCTATTGGGTAGGAACCGGATCAGAAGAAGAAGGTTATCCATACGGAGTCCACGATCCGAGAGTTACATTTGATGAAAAAAGCTTACATAAAATGGCAGCCATTTATGCAGGAACTGCTATGGAATGGCTGAGAGAGCGTTCTTAAGATAAGATTCATTAATACTGGCATAATAAACGATAGTTAAAGGCGACTATGTCTTCTTTGACTGTCGTTTTATTAAAATATAAAGAAAAGAGGAAGAATTATGAAAAAGAGAATCTTAGCAGCAATGACCGCCCTGGCAGCGGCGGCTGTCTTAAGTGCATGCGGCTCTGATCAACCGGCCTCCACAGCAGCAGCGACTGAGCAGGCCAGCACAGCACAAGAGACAGCAAAAGAAGATAAGACACCTGGGGAACCGGTATCCGGAGGCGTTTTAACCATCTCCCTTTCATCCTCCCCTAAGAATCTGGATCCCGTTAAATATACGGGAACTTACGAATCCCAGATCATCGGAACTGTCTGCGATACCCTTGCAGAATACAACACAGAACTGACTGAGATCCAGCCTGGTCTTGCAAAATCCTGGAAGGTCAGTGATGATGGACTGGCTTATACCTTTACGCTCCGGGACGATGTTTATTTCCAGCCTGGCAAATTCCAGGAAGGAAGAAAGATGACAGCAGAAGATGTAAAGTACTCTCTGGAACGTTCACTTAAGCTTTCTGCCATGAACCGTCTGGACATGCTTGACCACTGTGAGGTAGTCAGTGATACAGAAGTGGTTTGTTATCTGGCAGAGCCAAATGCAGTATTCTTAACTGCACTGACTGATGCAGGAAATGTAATCGTTCCTAAAGAAGAAGTGGAAGGCTGGGGAGATGATTTTGGTACTCATCTTGTAGGTACCGGCCCATTTGCCCTTGAATCCTTCGAACTGGATCAGCAGGCTGTATTAAAACGCAACGACAAATACTGGGCTGCAAAACCTTATCTGGATGGGGTTACATTTAAGCCGGTCAGCGACGGAAATCAGGCAGTTAACGCGCTGAGGACCGGAGAAATCAATCTGGCCACCAGCTTAAGCGGAGAAGCAGTCAAAATTGCAAGAGAAGACCAGTCTGTAGAACTGATGGAGACACCTGGGCTTCATGTAGCCTACATCTATTTTAATCAGAAGAATGGTCCTACTGCTGATATCAAAGTAAGAGAAGCAATTATCAAAGCTGTCAATGTGGATGAGCTGACTGCCGGAGTATATCAGTACAATGAGGCAAAACCTGCCAGCCTTCCGCTGCCTCCTGGTTCCTGGGGATATGACTCCGGTCTTGAATCAGAAAAGCTGGCCTATGATCCGGAAGGAGCAAAGAAGCTTCTGGCAGAGGCAGGATATCCAGATGGTTTTGATTTAAATATTTATATCTCCAACACAGAAGCAAGAATAAAAATGGCAACACTGTTCCAGGCATATTTAAAACAGAATTTAAACATCAATGTAAATATAAATACCAGTGAATGGGGAACCTTCAGTGAAATTGCAGCATCTGGAAAAGCTGATGTCTTTGCAATGTCCTGGACCTGGTATCCGGATCCTTACTTCTTCCTAAACAAGCTGTTCCACTCCAGTTCCATCGGTTCTCTTGGAAACGGTCAGGGATTTGAAAATAAAGAAGTGGATCAGTACTTAGATGAAGCCCTTCTTACAACAGATCAGGCAAAACGTACAGAACTGTATAAAAAAGCCCTTGCTGTTATTGTAAAACAGTATCCGGGAATCTTTTATGCCAATGAAAATGTAAACTGGGGCGTAAGCTCTGATGTTCAGGGTCTCATACAGAGAGCAGATGGAAAGGTTAAAATCTGTACCCCTGATATCAATGTATGGTTATCAAAGTAAGAATCAGGAATGAGGGATATTGCATATGCAATATCCCCTGTTTCAAAACATGAGAGGAGATCTATGTTAAAAACAATATTAATCAGATGTCTGCAGATCCTTCCGTCTCTCTTTGTGGTTGTCACGCTGACTTTTATCCTTACCAGAATGATCCCCGGTGACCCGGCAAGAGCGGTTTTAGGACCTCAGGCATCCGTGGAGGATGTACAGAAAATGCGTGAGACCATGGGGCTTGATCAGCCTCTTGTCAGTCAGTATAAAGATTATATGATCCAGATTGCAAAGGGAGACTTCGGGGTCTCCTATTCTTACAATCAGCCGGTCCTCGGACTGATTGCAAAAAGGATTCCCAATACCCTGCTTCTGGCATTGCCGTCGGTATTCATAGCTTTGATTGCAGGATTGTTAATTGGTGTGACTTCGGCAGTGCGTCAGGGCACATTAATTGATTATGTATTCATGGTACTGGCACTGGTGGGGGTATCCATGCCTATCTTCTGGCTGGGCCTGATGCTTGTGCTGGTTTTCAGCGTACAATTAGGCTGGCTGCCTGTACTGGGAATGGGAAGCATTTCTTTGGGAATCGGAGATGTGATCCGCCATATGGTACTGCCCTGTTTTTGTCTGGCAACCATACCCACTGCAACATTTTCCCGGATTACCCGTTCCAGTATACTGGAATCCATTCATGGCGATTCCATCCGGGCTCTCAGAGCCAGGGGAATTAAGGAATCGGTTGTGATCTGGAAATATGCATTAAAAAGTGCATTACCACCTGTAATCACGGTTCTCGGACTGCAGCTGGCAGGCTGTTTTGCAGGAGCCATTCTTACAGAAACCATTTTCTCCTGGCCAGGCATGGGAACCCTGATCGTAGGGGCAATTGATAACAGAGACTATGCCCTGATACAGGGAGCTGTCCTGGTGATTGCATTGGCATTTGTAATCATTAACATGCTTGTGGATGTGGTTTATATGATAATTAATCCCAATGTCAGCTACGAAGGAGGTTTTTAAATGGCAAAGGTGCTTTACCTGGATCAGCAGTCTCAGGAAGAGATTCTGAGAAGAGAGAGAAAAGCAAATAATGCATGGAATAAACTGAAACGAAATAAGACAGCAGTACTGGGACTTGCAGCTGTTTGTTTTATGATAGCCATTGCAGTGTTTGCACCATTTATAACTGACGGAAAGCCAAATGAAATACACCCAATTGATGCTTACCTGACTTTTTTTGAAAAAGGCCATATATTTGGAACCGATGAATTGGGAAGAGATTTATTTACCAGAATCTGCTATGGAGCGAGGGTTTCTCTCTTAATTGCTGCAGGTGCTACCATAGTAGGCGGTATTGCTGGTGTTCTTTTGGGACTTCTGGCCGGATATATGGGAGGAATTGCAGATGTGGTTGTGATGCGTATTATGGATGGAGTTCTGGCATTTCCCTTCATACTGCTTTCCATTGTGCTTATGACTGTACTTGGGTCTGGAATGATCAATGTAATTCTTGCCATTGGAATTGCTGAGATTCCACGGTTTGCAAGAGTGGTCAGAGGACAGGTGCTGGTGGTGAAACGGGAAGAGTACTGCAATGCAGGTCGAGTAATCGGAATATCCCATTTCCGTATGCTGTTCCACCATATCCTTCCCAATACTATCTCCGAAGTCATCGTTTATGCGACTTTAAATATAGCCAGTGCCATTATTTCAGAATCAGCTTTAAGCTTTCTGGGACTTGGGATCGATCTGCCCACGGCTTCCTGGGGAAGCATTTTAAGAGCAGGAAGAAATTCACTGAATACGGCGCCTCATATTGCTGCAGTATCAGGGGTATTTATCCTAATAACGGTAATTGGTTTTAATCTTCTTGGCGACGGAATCCGTGATGTGCTGGATCCTAAGATGAAAAAGTAAGGAAATATATGGAAATTAACAAGATAAAAGCAATGGCAAAACAGGCAATTGAAGAAAAAACAGATAAGCTTTGGGAACTGGCTCTCTTTCTATGGAACAATCCGGAATATAATTTCAATGAATATGTCTCCAGCAAGGCGGTGAGCGGTCTGCTTGAGACCTTTGGTTTTGAAGTGGAACGTGGGATCTGCGGTCTTGATACAGCATTTTGCGGACGTTATGACAGTGGGAAGCCAGGACCTAATATTGGTTTTCTTGCTGAGTATGATGCTGTTCCAGGTATGGGTCATTCCTGCGGTCATAATCTGATGGCAGCCATGGCTGCAGGTGCCGGTGCCGGGGTAAAGTCAGTTATTGACCAGCTGGGCGGAGCCATAACGGTATACGGAACTCCCGCAGAAGAAGGCGGAGGCGGAAAAGTGATCATGCTTGAGCGCGGGGCTTTTAAGGAGCTGGACGCTGCCATGATTATACATTCTGCCAATGAGACCGTGGTCAATGACATCTCCTATTCTGTAACGGATATCACTGTCACATATCATGGAAAAAAAGCTCATGGAGCAACCTGGCCGGAGGAAGGTGTCAGTGCACTGGAACCTTTGCTTTTGCTGTTTCAGTACATGAACGGACAGAGACTGTCATGGAATGGCAGAGGTACAATTCTGGGGGTGATTACCGACGGCGGCAGGGAACCGATCACAATACCGGAATTTTCTCAGGCAAAGTTTACAGTCCGGTCCTTTGATCAGAAATTCAAAGAAAAGATATTAAAGGAATTTCTGGAAGCCGGAGAATCCATTGCCAGCATGACAAGGACAACCTTTCAGTATGAGCAGGCAGGACACACATATGAAGATATACGCAATAATCCCGGATTGGAAGCACTGCTTGAAAAGAATTTTACTGAACTTGGAGAAACGGTAATGCCTCGAAGAAAAGAGCTGGGAATCGGGTGTACAGATGTGGGTAATATCACTCACGTAATTCCTGCACTCCAGTCATACGTAAAGGTGGTGCCTGAGTTTCGGGGGCATACCAGGGAGTTTGAAGAAGCATGCAGAAGTGCTGAGGGAAAGAAAGCTGTATTAACAGGGGCGAAGGCACTGTGCCTTACCGCACTGGATCTTCTGGCATCTCCTGAGGAGATGGAGAAGGTGAAGAGAAGCTTTGAAGAAAGGAGGGAATGCTTTGAGTGAGGCATTATTAACTGTAAAGGATTTAAAAACCTATTTTTATACATCGGGCGGTGTAAGCAAGGCTGTAGATGGAGTGAGTTTTCAGATTAACCGGGGAGAGATCATGGGAATAGTGGGGGAATCAGGATCTGGCAAAAGTGTCACTTCTTCATCCATTATCCGTCTTTTACCAGCAGGCACTGGTAAAATTGTCAGCGGCAGCATTGATTTTGATGGGACAGACGTCCTGGCTCTTAATAAAAAAGAGCTTCTGTCTTTCCGTGGTAAAGATGTTTCCATGATTTTTCAAAATCCCATGACTTCCTTATCTCCCGTTTTTAAAGTTGGACACCAGATGACCGAGTTAATCCGGACACAGCAGAAGGCAGACCGGAAGAAGGCCTATCGTATGGCAGAAGAGGCATTGATAAAAGTTGGCATAACGGATGCCAGACGGCGTATGGATTCCTATCCTTACGAACTGTCAGGCGGTATGTGCCAGCGTGTTATTATTGCCATGTCTATTTTAAGCAGTCCCAAGATGATTATTGCAGATGAACCGACCACTGCCCTTGACGTAACCATTCAGGCCCAGGTGCTGGAACTGTTAAAAGAGATGCGTAAGACTTATCAGACTGCCATTCTTTTAATTACCCACAATCTGGGAGTTGTCTGGAAAATGTGTGACAGCGTCATGGTGATGTATGCCGGAAAAACAGTGGAATACACCACGTGCAGCAATTTGTATCATAACCCCCTTCACCCTTACACATGGGGGCTTCTGGATTCTATGCCAAGGCTTGGCAGTGAATCAGAAGAAGAACTGTCCACCATTCAGGGAACACCTCCTGATTTAAGGCTTACAGGAACCTGCTGTAACTTTTCCAACCGGTGCCCCTATGCCAGTGAGGTCTGCAAGAGCGTGGTGCCGGAATTAAAAGAACTGGAGCCGGGACATTTTGTCGCCTGCCACAGGCAGTGTGAAGAAGGCGGCCTTGTACGGGGAGGTGCGGAAAAACATGAGTGAAAATTCAATCATTTTAAAGATAAAAAATCTGTCTAAGGATTTTGAGGTAAAGGGCAAAGGCCTGGGAGGGAAAAAATCGGTTCTTCATGCATTAAAAGACATCAGCCTGGATATCAGAGAAGGAGAAGTTCTTGGAATTATCGGCGAATCAGGGTGTGGAAAGTCTACTCTGGGGAGATGTCTTGTTGGGCTTCATAAACCTACCGGAGGAGAAATTCTGTTTGAAGGAAAAAGCATATTAAACGTATCTTCCAGGGAACGGTTTGAGCTATGTAAAAACATTCAGATGATTTTTCAGGACCCCTACTCATCCCTGGACCCCAGACATACAGCTGCAGACTCCGTATCCGAACCAATGCTTGTCCATAAAACGGTAAAAGGCCGGCAGGAACTGGAAAGAAAAGTTTTAGAGCTGTTTCAACAGGTGGGCCTGGACATTCAGCATATGAACCGGTATCCCCACGAGTTTTCAGGCGGACAGAGACAACGGTTAAATGTGGCAAGAGCTATTTCCATTCAGCCTAAGGTGGTTGTCTGCGATGAGCCTGTATCGGCGCTTGATGTATCCATTCAGGCACAGGTAATCAATTTATTAAAAGGTCTGCAGAAAAAGTACCATCTTACCTATGTGTTTATATCACATGATTTAAGTGTGGTAAAATACGTCAGTGACCGGATTGCAATTATGTATCTGGGACAGATTGTAGAGCTGTGCAATGGGGGAGACATTTATAAAAATCCGCTTCACCCCTATACGAAGGCCCTTTTATCCGCCATTCCGCCGGAAAGCCCGGATGAGAATAAGGAGAGGATCACACTGGAGGGAGAGGTGTCAAGTCCCATCGGAGAGAGGGAAGGCTGTCCTCTGGCCGGACGGTGTCCTCAGTGTATGGAACGCTGTAAAAAAGAAGTTCCGGCGCTTTTGCAGTATGGTGAAGAGGGACATAAAGTTGCCTGCTTTCTGTATGAAAACAGGACCGCACAGGGAGGAAGATGAGATGACAAAAAAAGAGCTGGTACAGTATGTGGAGGATCATCGTGATGAGCTGATTATGCTGGTATCACAGCTGATTCAGATAAAAAGTGAAAATCCAACCGGAACGCAGAGAGATGTGGTTGATTTTGTGGAAGCATTTTTAAAAGATGCCGGTATTGAATATAAGGAAACAGGATGCAATCCGGATTATCCCTGCGTAGTGGCAGGGTACGGAAAAGATATGGGATTATCCCTGATTATAAATGGTCATGTAGATGTAGTGCCTGCGGGGGATTTAAACCAGTGGGATTTTGATCCTTTTTCCGGTGAGATAACAGATACCCAGATACTGGGGAGAGGGACCTCGGATATGAAGGCAGGGGTGGCAGGCGCATTATTTGCTCTTTCCCTTTTTGCCAGAAAGCAGGTTCCCTTAAATGGCAATATCCGTCTTCATATTGTTTCTGATGAAGAAAGCGGAGGACAGTTTGGGACCCAGTGGCTTTGTGCCAACGGTTATGGAGAGCATGCCGATGCATGCCTGGTTGCTGAGCCGACTTCCATGAATACCATAGAGATCGGGCAGAAGGGCGGCCTGCTTTTGAAGATAAAAGCTTATGGAAAATCCGCTCATGGAAGTCTGGGGGATTTTAAAGGAGAAAATGCCATATTAAAGCTTTCAAAAGTTCTTTCCCGCGTTTCCCTGCTTTCTAAGATAGAAGGGCATTTTTCAGAGCGGCAGATAAAGCCTCTGATGGACTCCAAAATGCTTGCAGAGAGAGAGAATCACATTCCTGGACTGGGCAGAGTGATTGACCATGTCAGTACCAATGTAGGACTGATTCAGGGAGGAACCAGGCACAATATGGTTCCCGACTATTGCGAAGCGACAGTCGATGTCAGGCTTCCCATCGGAGTGAACAAAGAAGAAATTGATGAGACCTTAAAACAGATACTTGAAATCAGCGGAGTCGAGGGTGTGGAGTATGAGCTTCAGTACAAGAGTGATGCCAATTTTACAGATCATGAAGCTCCCATCGTGCTGGCCTTTAAAGAAAATGCAGAACTGCTTCTTGGAAAAGAAGTGATCCCTGCATATCAGTGGGCTTCCAGCGATGCAAGGGATTACCGTAAGCTTGGTATCCCCACAATACAGTTTGGACCCTCTAATACAGTCGGAATCCACTCTTATAATGAAACAGTCCAGATCGAGGATGTGGTCACAGCAGCTAAAATCTATGTGGCAGCTATTTGTGATTTGATGGAAATTAAGTAAAGAACATGGAGGATTTATCATGCTGATGAAACAATTGATCGAGGTATTTGATCTGCTTGACAGCAGTTATGCCAGTGGAAAACAGGTGGAAAGTTATTTAAAAGGCATCCGCAGCGATGCTGATATAGAAGTTTATACTCTGGAAGGACCAAAAGGAAAAACCGATATGGTCAAAGTGAGAATTCCGGGAAGCAAAGGGAAAAGCAAAGGTATGGATGCACCCACCATCGGATTGCTGGGAAGACTTGGCGGTCTGGGAGCAAGACCGGAGCGGATCGGCTTTGTATCAGACGGAGACGGTGCTCTGATTGCAATTTCCCTGGCAGCAAAAATCTTAGATATGCAAAACAAAGGAGATTACCTGGAGGGGGATGTGTTTATATCTACACACGTTTGTCCGGATGCGCCCACCAGAGAGCATCATCCTGTGCCTTTTATGGATTCTCCTGTGAATATGGCACAGGTAAACCGGGAAGAGGTGACGAAAGAACTGGATGCCATATTATCAGTGGACACCACAAAAGGCAACCGGATCATTAACACCAGAGGCTTTGCCATCTCACCAACAGTTAAGGAAGGATACATTCTGAAAGTCTCAGAGAGTATACTGGATCTGATGCAGATGACCACTGGAAAGCAGCCTTTTGTATATGCCCTTTCCCAGCAGGATGTCACTCCTTATGGAAACGGCCTTTATCATCTAAACAGTATTCTTCAGCCGGCAACTGCCACGAAAGCACCGGTTATCGGAGTTGCTGTTACGACCGAAGCACCCGTGGCAGGCTGTGCAACCGGAGCCACACATATCACGGACTGTGAAGAAACTGCCAGATTTATGCTGGAAGTAGCTAAAGCTTATGGCCGGGGAGAGTGTACCTTCTACGATGAAACAGAATATGAGCGGATTCAGTATCTCTATGGTAACATGGAACACTTTCAGACCCTGGGAACAGGAAATGAGTGCGACGACGATGCTTAATGCTACATATACTGAATGAGCTCCCAGGCACAGATTCCAAGGTAGAGGCGGAAGATATCGTCAACTGCCGATATCTCGCAGCAAAGCAGCTTTTTAACCAGCGTCAGCCGTGAGGTGAGAGTATTCCTGTGTATAAATAATTTCTGGGCAGTATCGGTTAAATTCAAGGAGCTTTCCAGATATGTTTTAAGTGTCAAAAGGAGCTCGCTTCTGTTTTCCTGGTCATAGGATACAAGCTCCTTTACCGTATCTGCATAAATTTTATTTATCTCATAGGAACTTAGCTGTTTCAGAACATGGTAGGCATACTGTTTGGAGTATGAATTGACCAGGGAAGTTTCCGTAAACTCAGTCTGCAGATGTAAGGTCTGCAGACTTTCTTCATATGCTTTCGCAATGGAGGAACAGGATAAATGGCACCGGCTGATTCCCAGTCTGAAAAAGGAGTGATAGTCACTTAATGCTTCCATGAGCTGAGAAACCGCCTGATTAGCCAGATCAAGTGCTTTTGCATTAGAAACCTGTTTGGAATACAGGAAAAATATTACAATACGGTTATCATGGTTACATAGAAAATATTTAAAATCCAGACGAATCATCTCATGGTTGATCCCATTGTAGAGACTTCGAAACAACCGGTTTTCTTTATCCAGACATTCAAATGTAACACAGATTCTTTTTAGCTGATAAGGAAATGAGTAAGAATCGCAGATCAGCTGAATCTCTTCAACCGATTTCTTTTTCTTATCGGTAAGCATATAAAAAAAAGAATCAAAATAATTCTTTTGTGAAAATGTTCTGTTTTGGACCTGCATGGAGGACAATTCCAATGCAATTACCGAAAAGATCTGCTTTAAAATAGCTGTGGTGGTTTCATCGATATTTGTTTTCGTATGATCAATACACAAATAATGCCTGTTATCAGGAAGCAGAAAGGTCTGAAAGCTTAGGAGTGTATTATTAAAATAAAACGATCGGTTCCCGGAAGCATCTTTTTCCGTATCCTGCTGCGATACAGTATGGTTGGGCTGTGCATGAAGCTTATTGATTTTATTAAATTCCTCCTGCTGTCTGAGCGGAATATAGTAATATAACGGAAAGTCGGAGGTAGTTGTTATCATAACAATGGAGTTTGTATAACGGGATATTTCTTCCAGCATTTTCATGATTCCTTCTTTATTAAAGTATAGCTGGTGAAATTTTTCTGTTTCTCTCAGAATAAACTGCTGCAGGAAAATCTTCTGGTCAATTAAGTTCTGGTTGATTACGCTGATGATATTGGAATAGACATGATAAAATGGTACAGAGACCAGCGGAACTCCATACTTTTCAGCCTCTTTAATCAGAGAATCAGGTATCTTGTCGAAGAAGCGCTGCACTTTTATACAGAAAGCAGTGCATTCAATAGCATGGAGATCGGCAATGATCTTCTTTTGAAGGTCTACATCGTTATAGAATATATATCCGGTGGTCAGAATGATCTCATGTTTCTTAATCCATCTTACACCATCGGGATTATCCAGAACACTGATTCCACTAATCGGTTTCTGGAGGTCCTCATCCCTGCCGATGAATTCCAGGTTATCAATTGGAGTTTCACAAAGAAACCATCCAAGAGTTAAAGGCGGATACTTCATTCCATTCTCCTTTCAAAGAGTTTCAAAAGGTTACAGTCTGTTTTTTATTAACGACAATAATAACATTGATTCTCCTGTATTACAAGGTTGCGCTGTAAAAAAATGTCGAAAAAGAGCCTTGTGTTTTTTCCTTAAGGCCGATATAATGGTAAAAAATAATGCCGGAAAGAGAGGAACATATTGATGATAAAGGATCTTACAGTTTCCGCGTTCTTAGAAGAGCTGTCCTCCAAAAAGCCAACACCAGGAGGCGGAGGCGCGGCAGCTCTTGGGGGTGCCCAGGGCGTGGCATTAGGTGAGATGGTAATTAATCTGACTCTGGGGAAAAAGAAGTATGCAGATGTGGAAGATGAGATGCAGCTTCTTCTTATAAAGCTGGAGGATATAAAGAAGGAATTCTTAAGGCTGGCTGATGAGGACGCAAGGGTATTTGCACCGTTGGCGGCAGCTTATGGGCTCCCCTCCGGAACGGAAGAGGAAAAAAAGCATAAGGCGGAAGTTTTAGAGACCCATCTTCTGGCAGCCAGTCTGGTTCCTAAGGCTGTGATGGAACAGGCACTTGAGGCGATTGCAGTCATGGATATTCTTGCCCGTAAAGGAAGCCGTCTGGCTGTGAGTGATGTGGGAGTAGGCGTAACATTTCTTCGTTCTGCACTTTTAGGGGCAAAGATGAACGTTTCCATCAATACAAAATTTATGAAGCAACGGGAAATTGCAGATAAGCTGGATCAGGAAGTAGACATGCTGGCTGAGACTGGAACAAGGCTTTGCGATGAAATTTATGCAGACGTGGAAGCTGGGTTGATATAAAATGAATAGAAAGAATGCCGCAGTAAAATTCTTAAAAATGGCTTGCTGCGGCATTTTTTATAACTTGTGAGATAGTGTGATAATTCTAAAGGGAGGATAGCGTTATATGCTTGATTCATTGTTCATATATTATCAATTTAATACATATTATTGACCTAGATCCAAAGTTTTTAATAATGTCGAATAAAGATATAATACCAATAAGCGCATCCCAAAAAAAATGTTTTATAATCTTATTATGAAAGAAATATTTATAATATAGTAGAGGGTAATACACCTATTTTGATGTGCCTTACAGCGTCATTGTAAGAAAAGGTACTACATAAATATGAGTAATTAGGTGAATTGGATATCCTGAAAATATCATAGCCGATTGATAACAATGTGTTCAAAAACATGTTTTAAACTTCAGGGGGGTAAGACCGTTTTTCGTTTGGCACAGGTAAGTAAGCCAACTATAATTTCATATTTTTCAAAGATTACTATTGAGTTTATATGCTTTAACCTAGTGCTCTTTTGAATATAGAAATTCTGACTGACCAATTAAAGATGTAAAGAACTCCTAGCGGGGATGCACTTGAGGATCAAAAAGTCGATCACTAGTTTTTGAAAGCTTTGGTTCTACGGATTTTGCCTTGAAAAATTGGTTATTATATGATGTAATGGACGGGAAATACAATGAAAATGTAAGATAAAGGAGATTAGACGTAAAGTGATAACATTAAAGGGAGCAGCTGTGTCTGCAAAAATCAGAGTAGAAGTAACGGAGCTTTTACATGGGCTTTCAGGGGCAGCACCAAAACTGGCGATTGTAAGGGTAGGAGAACGGCCCGACGATATGTCATATGAGCGTGGTGCATTAAAGAAAATGGAGAACTTCGGTTTGCAGGCAGAAAGCTTTTCCTTTCCAGCAGATATTTCAGATGAAGCCTTTCAGAAGGAATTCAGAAGAATCAATGATAATCCGGAGATAGAGGGAATTCTACTCCTCCGCCCTCTGCCAAAACAGATCAATGAACGTGAAATCGAGCGTATGATTGATCCGGATAAGGATTTAGACGGAATTTCTCCTGAGAATATCGCCCGCGTATTTGCCGGAGAGGCTGAGGGCTTCGCTCCCTGTACGGCAGAAGCAGTCATAGAGGTGTTAAAAGCCAACGATATTGACATGTGCGGAAAACGGGCAGCTATTGTGGGAAGAAGTATGGTCGTGGGCCGTCCTCTTTCCATGCTTTTGCTAAAGGAGAATGCGACGGTTACCATCTGCCATACACGTACAAAGGAACTGGAAAAAACCTGCCAGGATGCGCAGATTTTAATAGCTGCTGCCGGAAAGGCCAAGATGATAGATGCCTCCTTCGTGGGAGCAGATGCAGTTGTAATTGATGTGGGAATTAATGTGGATAACGATGGAAAACTTTGCGGAGATGTGGATTTTGATTCACTGGACGGTATTGCTTCCATGGCCACTCCTGTACCAGGCGGTGTAGGGACTGTTACAACAGCCGTTCTGGCAAAGCATCTGGTGATGGCAGCCAAAAAGCACAGAAGCAGTTGATAATAAGCAAATAAGTAAAGAAAAGGCGTCAGGAACCAGGTGGTATCACATGATATCAGGCCGGTTCCTGACGCTTTTTTTATTTATTGGCTTTTAGCTTGTTTAACATGGGTGAGTTTCTCTTTAAGAGATATGAATCTATGTGAAATAATAAATCACCCATCATGTTGATGGTGTGCAACAGTAATCTAAACATTAATTGGATAAATAGGGGATATTAAAAGTTAAAATTAACTATTGCTTATGACGTAACGTCGCATGATAGAATAAGATTAAAGAGAATAAATAGATTGACTATTTGAGGTGGGAAAGGTGGTGAGATAATACATAATTATGAGTGGAGAAGTTTTATTGAATTAAATTTTCTACTTTTTTATATTAATGAAAAAACATATAAGTAAAAGTATTGGAAAATGAAAATACAGAATATTGGAGGAGTATAAAGGGAAATTAAAAAAATGAATTATTTATGGATTAAATTAATGAATAAGTTGAATATTAGTTTTTTGTGGATCGAAAGGAAGGATTTAACCTATGAAAGGTGTTATTTTGGCTGGTGGAAATGGTAAAAGAATGTATCCATTAACGGTTGTTACAAATAAACATTTGCTCCCTATTTATAAGAAACCGATGATTTTTTATCCCATTGAGACCTTAGTTAAAGCTGGTGTTAAAGAAATTTTAATAGTAACATCTGGAGAATACATAGGGGATTTTTACAGACTTCTTCATAATGGAAAGGAATGGGGAGTAAATTTCCACTATGAAATACAGGAGGGTAATACTGGCACTGGAGCAGCTTTGCTATGTGCTGAGGATTTTGTAAAAGACGATGATTTTATTGTAATCCTTGGTGATAACATTGTTACAGAAGATGTGAAACCATATACGGAAAATTTCAAGGAACAAAAAAACGAATATAAAGCCAAAATTTTGATAGCAAAAGTAAATAATCCTGAAAATTATGGGGTAGTCGAGTTTGATGATAATAAAATTATTAAATTAGTAGAAAAACCTGAAAGACCGGCAACAAATTATGTAAATACAGGACTATGGATATTTCAGTCTGAAGTGTTTTCATTACTTAAGAATTTAAAAATTAGTCGGAGAAATGAATATGAAGCCACAGATGTTTTAAATTTTTATGCAAAGCAAGGTAAACTTTCCTATGGTATCATTCAATCAAAATGGACAGATGCAGGTACGTTTGAACAGCTCTATAATGCTACTGTTCAAATGAAGGAATTAGAGTCAAAAAAAAGCAAGTAAGCGCACTATCCGGTGTATGGGCGCCAAAGTCGATATCTATCTAACCTTCTTCTCTTGATTATAACTTAAATTATATAACATCATTTCTTATAATAATTTGCCGAGTTATTAAAGAAATAAAAAATGTCAAAACTTGCGGTGAGAAGTCTTCCTGTTTTATAGAATAAAGATTTTTTTTGTGGTAAGATTCCTTCTTATAGAAAATATAAATACGTTATCGAATTGTGGGATAAATAAAAAGAAAGCTTATAAACTCCCTGGTATACAGATAAGTATATAGATACATGTTAAAAGAATTCATTAATAAATAAGAAAGACGTGTTAATTGTTTTGTTGGACCATATCAATACACCGTTATTGTAGGTTAAATAATAAGAAAAGGCTATATCGGCTTAGCAGCCTCAAGTAAGCATTATGATATAAATAATATTTAAAAATAGTATTGCTCACGACGTAACGTAATATTGTATACTCTGGTAGAAAGAATAAGTGGAGGTGAAACCTATGGTGACTTACACAGCAGGAGAACTTGCACATAAACTCGGGGTTATAGTAATTTTAATAGGCTTGTAGCAATGATGAGTCTAATTAAATAGGGCAGTACAAGCAATTCATATGAAGAATAGAGGTATATTATAGATTAAATCGAACATTATTGGAAAGCGAGGCGTTATATAGTGAGTGATTCTATTATCTCAGTCGAGGGACTTATCAAAAAATACGGGGCTGTTTCTGCAGTTAATGGGATTAGTTTCAGCGTTAAACAGGGAGAAATTTATGGCCTTCTGGGACCAAATGGAGCGGGGAAAACAACGACGCTTGAGTGCCTGGAAGGTTTACGGAGAATTGATGGTGGTAATATAACTGTGGCGGGATGTAATCCGCGAAAGGATAAAAAAGAGATACGTAACAAAGTGGGGGTTCAGCTTCAATCTTCCTCATTCCCGGATGGAATGTTAGTCAGTGAGGCAATGGCGCTTGTTTGTGCATGGCATCAAACAGAATACCGAAGTGATTTACTAGAGTGCTTTGGCATAGAGGGTATGATCAAAAAGAAGTATCATCAGCTTTCCACAGGACAACAGCGACGCTTGCATCTAGCTCTTGCTCTAGTCAGCAATCCGAGCGTCGTTGTACTAGACGAACCGACTGCAGGACTTGATGTGGAAGGACGTGCACAATTGCACAATGAGATTCGTAAACTCAAAAAACAGAACGTAACGATGTTACTTGCAACACATGATATGGCGGAAGCGGAGGAACTTTGCGATCAGATAAGTATTGTTATCAAGGGAAAAGTTGCAGTGACAGGGACACCTTTTGATGTTACTGCCGCAAGTAAGCGTGATTCAAGAATTGCAATCCGTACGGACAGAAACAGTCTTAGTTCCAAATGTAAAATTGAAGGCGCAACCTTCTTTGGAGAAAAAGATCGTTACAGTATCTGGGCATGCAGTGATAGTGCTTTGGCAATAGGCGCTTTGATGCAAAGAGTGAAAGAGGCAAATGACTCTGTAATTGATCTGCGCGTTGAGCGACCATCACTAGAAGAAAGTTTTCTTGAACTTGTGAGCGGAGGTGAGATAAAATGAAAGCACTTTTGAAATTTCTTTGGATCCAGCTAAAAATGGATTTAAGAGAAAAAGGAACGTTGATGAATTATTATGTGGTTCCCCTTTTATTTTATATTTTAATTGGTTCGGTTTTTTCTCAACCTGAAACAAAATCAACTCTTGCAGCTACGATGATTATATTTGCGGTAACAATGGGAGCTGTTGTTGGCATACCGGGACCGCTTGTTAAAATGAGAGAATCGGGAACACTAAGGGCCTTTTCTGTAAACGGAATATCGAATGGAATGGTGACATTTGTTCATGCTATCAGCGCATTTCTTCACGTATTGATTGTATCCGTGATTATTTTTTGTACATCGCCACTAATTTTTAAGAGCGATAATCCAACATATCCCGTCTTGTTCTTTTTCGTTTTGCTGTTGTTTCTTTTTACAAGTACTGCAATTGGTGTACTTATTGGAACTGTTGCCAGAAACCAGTCGTTCGTTACGACATTTTCACAACTTGTTTTCCTGCCTTCGATTCTATTAAGTGGCATCATGTTTAACACCTCAATGCTTCCAAAGGTTCTTATGTGGGTTGGACGTATTTTTCCGGCAACTCATGCCATGCAAATGTTTAAGGGCTTGGCATTTCATAGACAAACTGATTATAGCAGTATGATAGCACTACTTGCATTGACAGCTATTGGAGTGGTAGCAATTACTTTAACATATTTAAGAATTCGGCAAATATCAAAAGGAGTACTATCGTAAGAAGATTATAAAATACAATAATCGTTGAGTATTGGCTTGATACATACTATCAATATAATCTCAACGTTAATTATACATTATACAAATATATTATATTATGGAGGGAAGTTTTATGGGTAACCTAGAAAATCAAGATTTTTCCGAAATTAGATCCCTGCTGATGAGAGCGATTAAAGATGCAGAATTTAAAAAAATGTTGATATCAGATACGGATAAGGTACTGGAAGAATACAATTTTACTGAAGTTCAAAAAATCCTCATTAAGTCACTTCGAGAGGATGATATTGATAAGCTATCACCAGAAAATTTGGAAGAATACTTTTCTGCTGATTCGGCAGTTTATACTCCGGATGTAGAAGAAGAACTTTTAATGGAAGAAGCGGGGGAAGATGATATATAATGAACAATACTGATTTAAAGTTTAAAACTGTAACGGCCAAAGATATAGATATTATTAGAACAACTGCGCTTTGTGCAAAAATAAATAAAGAAAAAGCAGCTGATATCTTGAAGGATGCTTATGAAAAAAACGATAATGATACATATATTAAGCTATCATATGCACTATTTAATCTTTGCGCAAACACATCAAATGATGCGCTGGAAAGTAAAATGAAAGTAGAAGCAGCATTATTTGCTTTTGAAGAGATTTTAGAGGATAAGCCCGATTACTGGCTCGCATGGCTTTATAAAATCAGAATATTGATGATGCTTCCCAATAATAACAAGGACGAAAGTGTGATTATAGATGAGCTGCGAGATATGATTCAAATTCAAGAAAATAGTGATTATATGCCTTATTTTATCGCACCATACTTTTTGCTTGCAGAACTCTATATGAATGCATCGGAAATTCCAAAAGCGTTGGATATCATCGAACAAGCAGAAAAATTACAAAAATGTAAAATAAGTAACTTTGCCTCCACTATACATTCGATTTTTAAGAGTTTTATTAAAAAAGCTGCGGTAATGCATTACCAGGATCTTATGCAAAGAGCCGAACATTTAGAACATGCTTTTTTTTAGAAAAGTGAAGCTGCTTATTGAACTTACGACTGCTTATAGGAGTTGCCATGAAAAAGATATTAATCATTGTTTTAAGTGAAATATCCACTGGAGAACTTACGATAGGGTATGAATTTGGTAGTAGGCTTGCAAAAAATAATTATGACGTGAAATTTTTGATTTCGCCCCAATTTGTATCTTTTCTCGATAATAGAAAAGAAAAGTATTTTGTTCTTAAAAGTGAAGAAGATGCTGCAACAAATTTTTTGCGATTTAAACAGTACGTGGAAGAATTTAAGCCGGATTATTTTTTTCTATCAGATGTATATACAACAGAGTATTCAAAAACATGGTCTGGCGTTTGTATGAAAGTCTTGAAGATGTATGGCATACCCATTATTGGTGTTGATGAATATGAGTATTTATCAACAAATTTTACTCCGGACTATTATGGGGGGATTTTTGAAAAATTACCTCCGTTGCTAAAAAAATGCGACTTTGTGGTTAGAGATTGTCCATTGAATGTACCGAGAGGAAAAAATGATGCTGTTTTTAACTTTAGCTTGTATGACAAGGATTTACATATTTCTGAATGTCGTAAACGGTTTATCCGGAGCAAGTTTGGCATATCGCAGAGTGAAAAATTAATTTTTTATGCGTCGTCATCTTGGGAAATAATCAATTTTCACCTTTCATCGTCTCTTCAGATGCTAATGAAATGGATTCCTCTTATGTTGCAGTATTACCTGCTTGAGCTGAATAGAAACGTTACCATCATTCACATTGGGCCTAAGCCTTGGGAAATAGTTCAGGGGAATAAGATTCGCTATCTTCACCACTCGTATCTAGTTCCTGAACAATTTGATGAATTACTATTAGCTTCCGATTTGTTCATTACAATTAACTCGGTTTCAGTTACGATGTCCAAAGCTGTTTTTGGTAACGTACCCTGTTTACTTTTCCAAAACAGTAAGCATATTGATTTCAAAAGGTTGGAAAAACGTCTTACGCATATGCCACAATGGTATCAGATTATGGCAAGGGAAGTTGGAGAGGTTTTTCCCTTTAAAGCCGGTTTTTTCGGGTGGTATGCTCTTCTGCAAAGTGTGATGCGGAATAACAACTATACTCAAACATATCAGGAAGTACCGGTTTTTAAAATGATTGAGGCGGTACAGTCTTTCAATGATTATCTGTTTGATATAGACAAGATAAGAGATATAAAAAAACGTCAGTCAGAATATATAAATGAACTGCAAAAAAGAGTGGATACGCCAGAGCAAATCATGGAAAAAATAAGTTTCATAAAGGGGTGAATTATGGAATTAGTAGCGCATATTAAAGATTTATATGAAAATGAATTTCAGCCGTGCCTAAATTTGCCTTCAGGGAAAAACTACAGATATCATATTAAAATGAACAACCTATTTCTGAATATGACTGGGGATATTGTAAAGTGGCAGAACCTTGAGAGCCAGTATACTAGAAAAATAATTGAATCTATACCAGAAAGCTATGTACTTAATGACTTTGTAATGGACCAGGTGCTCTTCTCTTCAAGCAGAAAAACGGAGCCAATGCATTGGACGTTTGGAGAAAATTTCAAAATTCCATATTTCCTTATAGACAGTAAATTCATAGGTACTGAAACCCTAAGTAGACGCATTGTATTATTGAAAGCGAAAGAACAGGTAGAAAAACTTTGGAAAGAAGTACAACGCTTTCCCAAACTGTCTAGTGTTTACCTGTTTATTATGCAGATTTACGATATTATATCGTTTGAGACTTTTATGGGTTCTTTAACAAGCCTTAGACTTAAATGTAACATGATCGGAGAGACTTTTGAACTGAAAAATATATCAGAGACACAATCTTCTCTGGGATTAGGGTTTTATTCAGAAGAATCTATTTTTAAAAACGGAATATTTAATGTAACTTTTATGGGATATACGAGCTTTAAGGAAAAATCTTGTGCATTCTTCTTATACCGTTGCGATGGTTCCAAAGTGAAAATGGTGGATGATGTTTTAAAAGCAAAGAGAGAGGGGAGTTCATACTATTCTGGAACGCTTATAATTGATGTTGAAACATGGTCTCTTGTTGCAGGTACGATGATGGAAGATTATATTGCAGTGCAAAACAAAAGAAGCATACGGGTTAAAAGAAATATCAAAACAGAAATTGAGCTTTAAATAATTATTTATTTACCTCTTGGAATCTATAGTAAATACTATCCTAAGGAGTTGATGGAAGTGATTTTAAATGCAAGAAAGTATGGAGCATTGTCCTGAAATTACTATATAGAGTAGCAAAATGAACTGTCGTCAGAATAGTATTTACGTACTTCACAGATAACAAAGTGGCAGGAATAAAATAATTATGGAGGGGAAGAAGATGCATGATTGTAGCGACAAAGTAGTATGTTTGATACCGTCAGCAGGCATAGGAAAACGAATGAAACCATACCGTGGTGTGAAGGAACTAACGACCATAGGTTATCGTTATTGTACAGTAGACGGTAAGATAAAAAGAGTTCCGAAAGTTTTGGGAGAGTATGTCATTGATAATATGCTTACAACAGGAGCTCAAAATGTTATTATGGTTACCAATGAACAAAAAAGTGAATTGATAAAATTTTACGGTGACGGTAGCCAATATAACGCGAGTATTGCTTATGTTTGTCAGAATACTGATTCCAAGTATTATGGTATGCCTATTGCAATCGACCAAGCGTATAGCTGGATTAAAGGTTTTACTGTATTACTTGGAATGCCGGATACGATTGTGGAACCAGATACCAGCTTTTCAATCTTGTTAAATGAGCATATTGCCCAAAATGCAGATTTGACAATCGGCGTTTTTCCTACAGACACTCCTGGAAAACTGGCACCGGTTTGTTTCGACGAAACAACCGGTAAAGTGATAAAAATCTATGACAAACCGAAAATGACTAAGGTTTTTAATACTTGGAACATCATCGTCTGGGGTCCGAAGTTTACAGAATTACTTCATGAATATGTTTTGGAATATAAAAATAGTTACAATAAAACAAAAGGAGAAGCTATTTTAAGTGATATTTTAAATATGGCGGTTGATAAAGAACTTCGTGTCTTTGCTCATTTTTTTGAGGACGGATATTGTTATGATCTAGGTGACACTGAAAAATTTGTGTCTCTAAAAATCCAGTTGGAGCATAATGAAGAGAAAACTGTTAGTGAATTATTAAACGTACATTTAATTAACAATTAGGGGGGATAAAATGAAAAGTCTGAGCGTGCATTTAACCGATAAATGCAATAATTCCTGCAATTTTTGTGTGGTGAATTCCAGTCAAAAATCGAAGGAAAAGGTAAATCAGAAGGTAATTTATAATTTTCTGAAAGAAAATGCGGGTAAGGGATATGAGTGTGTGAATCTGCATGGAGGGGAACCGACGACGATTCCGGAACTTTTAAATATTCTGGAAGACATTAGAGGGTTTGATTACCCTGCTGTTTCCATACAGACGAATGCAAGGTTATTAAAAGATTTAGAATTTGCAAAATCTCTTGTAGATAGGGGAGTTGACCTCTTTGTCGTTTCCCTACATGGGAAAGACGCTGCACAGCAAGACTACTTCACCAATGTAGAAGGTAGTTTTGATGAAACGGTAATTGGGATAAAAAATGTAATAGCTCTTGGGAAAAAAGTCAGGACAAATACCGTTGTGTGCAAACAAAATGTAGCTAATTTACGCGAGATTGTGGAGTTGGCAATAAGTTTGGGAGTGCAGCATATAAACATATCCGCTATTCATCCAGCAGGTAAGGCATTCAAAAATTTTCATCAAGTTACACCGCATTATTTTGAAATTATGGATGAAGTAAAAAAAGCAGTTGATTTTGTTGTAGAAAAAAACATCACCTGTACGTTGGAAGGCTTCCCGTATTGCGTGCTGGGGGAATATGAGAGATATATGTTGGATTGGGAACAGAATCATTTTAAACTGCTATACAGGACCACGATACTAGAAGATTATGATAAGTTCATGCGGAATGAGTCTTGCAAACAGGTAGGATGCTGTAAATATTGTGATAAGCTTCAAAAATGTGGGGGAGTTTATAAAGAGTATCTACTTTATTATGGCGCGGATGAATTTGCGGCTATAAAAGAATGAGCGAGTGTTTAAATTATGAATATCGCATTTATTGTTACGAGTTATTGGTCCTATGGGGAAATACTGATCGCTGTTATGTTTGCAAAACGAATCATAAAATCGGGCTATCATCCATATTTCTTTATTCCATCGAATCATGCTGAAATTTTGAAAAAAGAGAAAATACCTTACACACTGCTTTTTCATGGTATGGGCAAGATAAACCGCATACTTTTTCAGGATTACGTTCTAAAGTATAAACCAGGACTTGTGATTTTATCCGATTTTCTCAATTATAATTTTTGTGAAGAACATTATGGGTTAACTTATGAAGATTTAAAGCTGTTTGACTGTCCAATAGGAACTTTTGACAATTTTGATTGGACATGTCAGAAAAGAGATATGGATACCTATGGCTTTAGAGCGGCAAAGGTATCAAATGTTAATATCGATAAGTATGGCTTTAAAATAATTCCATGTCCGATTGCAAACCCGCTGAATAAAGCATGTGGCGACAAGTATTATTATTCACTAATGCAAAATGTAATACCGTATATGGAGAAAAGTAAAAAGCAGGTGCAGGAAGAACTGGGGATTGAAAAGGATAGGCCTGTAGTTCTTATTACATCAGCAATGTGGCAGGAGACCTATAAGATGTATCCACATGTCAAAAGTTTTGTTGAGGCAACGGATGGGGTATTTAATCGCCTTCTAATTTTTCTTTCGAAATATGCCCAGGTGATTCAAGTAGGTGGTAAAAAAAATGTCTCGCTTTCGAATATCAGATATATCAGTAGACTTGCACCTAGCATGTTTGATCGTTATGCAATGGCTTGCGATCTGTTCCTCACACGTAACATCACATCAACAACACTTGCAAAACTGACGTTGTCCGGTGTGCCTACTATGGTACTTTCTAATTCACTCCGATTTAAAAAGGGCGAAGTAATAGAGCCAGGTTTCCCATTGAATCCTCAGATCATGAAGGCACTTCGGTCAATGGATATGTGTTATCCTTACCGAATGTTTCCTGTAGGATGGTATCGCTTTTTGGAACCAATGCTACAGGATAACCCCTATATAGATGTTATGGAGAATGCCGAAATCTTTGATGAAGATGACGTGAGGTTCAAAATAATAGAAATACTTAAAAATCAAACGGTACGTGATGGGTTTGCAGAAAGAGCAAAGAAATATCGAGACATAGTTGCTTCTTTGGATTCGCCAGCTGAAATTTTAAGGCATATTCAAAAGAAGCTATAAAAAAAGGAAATTTTATGTGCTACAAAGTTTTGCACAAGAATCAATAACTCAAAATTGATTGATAAGGAGGAAAATATTTTGATAAGAAGCACATTTTTATTTCTTTCACCTTCGGAAACCAGTCTGCAATATCCTGGAGAAATTGCGAGTCTGCCGCTAAATTTGGGACTTGGTGTTATTTGTGGTTACCTTGAACAAAAGGGTATTACTGTTGGAATGAATGATCTAAACGTATCACTCTCACAGCTATTCGGAAATGCGGATAGAAAAAGGCTTGAAGCTGTGTATGAATACGAGCGGTTTAAAAATTATTTAAATACCGGAGAAGATGCGGAGCTTACACAACTTATTGAAGAATTGACAGTAGATATTGGGTTTGAATCCTATGATTCATACGGGGTTTCCATCGGCGCTGATTTTTCATTTCTTCAAATCCAGTTCGGTTTTCTTCTGGCGAAATATTTAAAGGTGAAGTATAAGAAGCTTGTTTTCGTCGGGGGAAACAATATTTCTTTCCTTTTTATCTTTCAAGATGTTTTCCGGGAATTATGGGAATTAGTGCTTCAGCAGTTTGAGTTTGTTATCAAAGGGGCAGGGGAACGAGTCATTTATGAAATAATTAAGAGCCTTAACAACGGTGCGGAAAATGATATTATGAAAAAGATACCAGGTCTTGTATTTTCACTAAAAGGGGGGGAGATTAAAGCAAATGATGAAATGAAACCAATTGTGGTGCGCCCGAATTGGAGTGGATTTGATATGTCTTACTACAAGCGGTTTTTGAAAAAAGATAAAGAAGGTAAATTATTACCTGAGAATCTTGTTTACTTTTTTAAATGGCCAGATACCTACACAGGAAGTCCAGGTCAGGCTATAAACCGATATAATAGAAATAGTGGAATAGATTTAGAGCCAACCCTGATTCTACCTTACATATTCAATTACAATTGCCCATATAATTGTGCATTCTGTACCCAAAGTGATTATGACAGGGGGAGCATTGTGGGGGGAGATCCAGATCAGGTCCTCAATGATATTCTTATCCTACAAAAAAAATATGATACTAAATATTTTTATTTCCTAAATAATGCATTTAACTATTCAATAAAGTTCGTTAATGAGTTCTGCCACAAAGTGATAGAAAACAATGTAGAGATATACTGGTCTGACTGCGGGCGTTTTAATAACTTAACATATGAACGGTTGGAATTAATGAAAAAAGCGGGGTGTGTCAAACTTACATTTGGTTTTGAGAGTGGAAGTCAAAAAATTATTGATTTGATTGATAAGAAAATTGATTTAAACCATGCGAAGCGTGTACTTCAATGGTGTCATGATTTGGGCATTTGGTCAGATATAGAGGTAATTATTGGCCTTCCACAGGAATTAGACGAAGATTTTGAGGAAACTTGCCATTTTATACGCGAGAATAAAGAGAATATCAATTACTTCTGGGTAAATGAGTATTTTGTAGTTCCCAACAGCTTAATTGGTCGGTATCCGAAAAGATATGGAATCGAGTTGCTGAAAGGTATAACCAATTATAAAAAACTACTTTACAAAAATCTTGAATTTTTACAAAGCAACAAAACGAATATAATGACATCCAATTCAAAGCTATATGGGTTTAATGAAATAGGTAGGCGCAGTTACAATGAAATTGTCAAAAGTGATAGGCAAAAAATTGTCGAACTTAATAAACTGCAGAACAGGGAGTTTTCTCAGGTCTCAAAATTTTACTCTGCTATAATGAACAGGGAATCAAGTTCTGATTAGGGGGAAATGGGTATGAAAATAGCGGTGTTTGGGGCGTTTGGTTTTCAAAATACTGGCGATCAATTAATAGGTATGGCAACAGAACAATTGCTGAAAGAAATTAACCCGGAACTATCCGTGGATTTATATTCTATACAGCAATTCTTTTCCTATAATAAGAAGAAAGAGGGAAATGTTCAATTCATCGGTCGCAGATATCAAAAATTTTATGACAGGTTGAATGAATATGACGCTGTTATTATCGGTGGAGGTGCATTGCTTTTACCGATACATGATTTTGATCCTTTTCTACTTTGTGAAGACAGGAAATATCCTAAAGCGGCATGGAATGCTTTAGGTAGCCAGTACACGCCGGTAAACGATCCTCGCTTTGAAAAATGGTACGGCAAAATAAAAAATGCTGTTGATAAGTTAGAATATGTGAGTGTACGTTCTCAGAGCACAAAAAGGTTATTGGAAACAGTGGGCTGCCAGACAGAAAAAATTCATCTGGTACCCGATGCTGCCAGTGGTTTACGAATAGAATGCGATGTGCAGAGTATGAATGAACTTAAAAAGAAAATAGGAGTTTCTTTTGGAAAGAAGTGTATAGGAGTTTCCATAGGACCCGAATTGCAAAAAGAACCACTTAATTCTTTTCAACAGCAGCTTGCTATCGCATTGAATGAAATCATAAAGAAAGAGCCAGACACAGACATTGTGATTTTTCCTTTTGGGCAGATATATGGAGATGTCACCGCCTGTGAAACATTTGCGGCTCTGGTACCTGGTGCAAGGTATGCAGGTTCGCATTTAACACCGAAAGAAACCTGGTGTCTTGTTAGTTTACTTGATACGTATTTGACGGTACGGTATCATGGTGCTGTGGCAGGGCTTGCACAGGGTATACCAACCATTATAATGGATTGCTATCTCAGCAACGGAATGTTAGGAAGTAAACTGAGAGATTTTGCTTATCAGTTTGGACTGGATCAATATTATTTGTCGCCTATTATAGGTATCTGCGAAAGACCAGAAACCCGTAATTTTTTTCATACAATAGGTAACCAGGATGATCTCGCTCAGCTCATACTGAACAAAATATATTTAGCAGGAATCAGCAAATCATATTGGCGGGAAATATCGGAAAAAGCACATGCTGATGTAAGAAGTCATTTCCGATCAATGTGTTCTAAACTTAATCTTTTAACAAAATAAGGAGTGATATTATGGAATATAGAAGCTTTTTGCATACAATTTATAAAGCGGTGGCACTTGGACTCTCAGTAGCTGCACTGGTGCTACTCATTTTAAACGTGGGAAGTTATAAAACATGGCTTACGACACTTTCTGTTTCTGTAATCTGTCTTACGCTTTCGCAGTTTGATAGGAGGAATAAATAGTTTGGAAAATAAAAGTTTAGAACGATTTTGCTCTCTATTAAAGAACGGGAGAATTTTCTCGGAAAACTCAAAAATTAAATTTGAGGAGATTGGAGACGGCAATCTTAACTATGTTTTTAGAGCGAGTACTGATGAGGACGGGGATAAGAAGTCTGTTATTATTAAACTGGCTTTGCCGTATCTTAAAATTGCAGGTGAAGCTTGGCCACTTACGGTTGAGCGGAATAAGATAGAGTATGAATCTCTAAAGTTTTTATCTAAATTCTGTGGTGAATATGTCCCAAAAGTATATTTGCAAAGCAAAGAAGAACATCTTTTCATAATGGAAGATTTAAGCCATATGGAAATATTGAGAAAAGGTTTGATGAATATGCAGATTTATCAAAAGCTTGCTGGACAAATTGGAGATTATCTTGCCAAAACGTTGTACTATACCTCTGATTTTGGTTTTGATTCAAGTAAAAAAAAAAAGTTGGCTGTTTCTTTTGATAATCCGGAGCTTTGCGACATAACTGAAAGGTTGGTTTTCACCGACCCGTATCAAGACAGTTTATCAAATAATATACGACCGGGTACTTATCCGATTGCATTAAAACTTTGGGACTATGATAAAGTAAAGGTTGAAATAGATGCGCTACGGTATGTTTTTATGAATACGCCGGAAGCGCTTATTCACGGAGATCTTCATACCGGTTCAATATTTGTCTCAAAAGATAATTGTAAAATATTTGACAGTGAATTTACGTTTTATGGTCCGATAAGCTATGATATCGGTTTATTTTTTGCGAACATATTATTTGACTTGTTTTATTGGGAGTATAACGGGAGAGTGTGTAGTATTGCTTTTAAACAATACCTATTATCGGTAATTGAAGATACTTGGAATTCATTTAAAATTAAATTCACCAAATTATGTAATTTGAATGACAAGAGTTATCTTCTATGTAAACAGATGTTTGTCGAAAAATATTTAAAACATAATCTTAAACAAAGCATCGGATTTTGCGCCTGTGAAATGCTACGTAGAGTAATTGGGATGGCACATGTGCCAGAACTTGACGCTATTATAGATAACACTGCCAGGGACATAGTTGAAAGATATTGTATTGAAGTAGCAGAAAAAATGCTCCTTTTACGGAATAATTTCGATGAAATTGAAGACTTTACAAACTTTGTTAAACTTAATATTTAACTATGAATGCCGTACTCCCCATATTGGATTATCTGTGTGAAGATGGATTCTCCGCCTGACAATAATACTCAACCGGAGAATCGATACATTGTTAGCCCAAATAACCTTGGATTAACTGCTTAAGTTGTCCAAGATATTGTCATCACCCTCCTATATTTATGACCGAATTATCGCTATTTATGTGCAATGAAAGTTAATATTCTATCAGTCGCTTCTTGATAACCGCCGCATGCATTAAAGTTTTCTTGCATTATTTTAAGATTTTTCATATATATTGGATCAGATAAAACCTGATTGACAGAATTAGCGACTAGTGTCGGTGAAATACAATTTTTGTCCAGACAAATTGCCAAATGAAGTGCTTCGCACCTCTTTCCCATAAAAAACTGGTCGTTTGCAATTGGTATAACAATAAAAGGAATTGCATGTTTTAACAAATCATTTGTTGTATTAGCTCCTCCGTGTATGATTGCTCCTTTGATATATTTTAACAGCTTTGTTTGAGGGATGTAGTTTCTTATTATAAAATTTGGGGGTATTTTCATATTATGCATATCAGCATTATGTGCAGACATAACAACAATGTATTCAGTATCTTTAAATGCATCAAAAAAAATTTGATATAATTTATACTCAGTTGCACCGAATATAGTTCCAAGAGAAATATATATTACCTTTTGGTTAATTAATTTGTCAAAAGGAAAATCAACGGATCCGTCGTCAGGATTGCTGGCAGGTCCCATGAAGATATAACTTGAATCATAGTATTCTGGATTTGGCATAAATGATTTTGAGGTAAATATAATATTTAGATCGCCTTTATTAAAAAACAAGTCTTGAAGCAACGGAAATTTTATTCCATATTTTAAACTGATTTTATCAGAAATTTTATGATAACAGAGTGATTGAGCTATATTTTGATAATCCACCATATTGTTGTCTTTATATGTACCAGTTAAATCATTAACCGATGCAAGGAGGGAAAACATGGAAATGGAAGGAATTTCTAGTATCTCAGATAAAATTTTACCATAAGTAAGCAAAGATCCATAAACTATATAATCGAATTTTTCCAGGTTATGTTGCTCTATCATATAATTAATGGCTGGATCGATAGAAGTTAATACCTTATTAAAAAATTCTATATAGCTTTTTGCACTAGGCATTATCTGATTTTCACATAATATTTTTTGGAACACATCACATTCATAATTGTATCGGTATATAGCTCCCGCCTGTTCGATTTTTGATTTGAATGTATCTGTGCTGTAATAGATTACTTGTTCTCCCCTTTGTGATAATTCCTCAACAAGGCCTAATGACGGATTTACATGACCAAAAAGAGGAACATCCCAAAACAATACTTTTGACATAATATCACCTCATAAAAATTTTTAATCATTTACAAGAAACTAAGTATTTATATTTTATACAACTTATTTTTTGAGTATAATACGTGACCTCGCGTTGTGTGCAATAAAATTAATTATTAATAATAAATGAATACATATTTATAAGCCAGTATTATTAATAGAAATAATACGTAAAGGTAGAGCTCCTTAGAAATGTGTTTGATATTGTTCCAGAGCACTGGTAGGAGCTTCACTATAGGTAAAAAAACTAGTCCCGAGGTGAAATAGAATGAAAGATGAAAAAAAACTATTGTTTAAAGTTGGAGAGTTAGCAAGTCTGGTGGGAATTTCCGTAAGGACACTTCAACATTATGATCAGAAAAATTTGCTGAATTCAAAGTATAACGAGAGTCATAAAAGAGTTTATAATCGGGATGATTTGTTAAAATTACAGCAGATTCTGTTTTTAAAGTCATTAGGATTTTCTCTTAAGGAAATTGATGACATCATTTCAAAGCAGGCAAATGGTGATGATTTAGAAAAAGTTTTTACAGCTCAGCGAAAAATATTATTAAATCAAATTCAAAACTTAAATAAAATCGTAGAAACACTAAACATGGCAATTGCCGAAACAAATGTTGGACAAAAAATAAGCATGGACAGAATAGTTACAATTCTGAAATTAATGAATCAAGAAAATCCCTATACATTTATTGTCCAATATTTTGATGATGAGCAGTTGAGAACAATTAATAATAGTTTGCTAAAAAACCCTGAAATACAGTGTGAGGAAAATGAGTTGTTTTCGCAGCTTGACAGTTTGTATCACCAAGGTGAAGACCCAGCAGGAATACGAGGGCAGGAGCTTGCAAAACGTTGGTGGGATTTGGTATATGAGTTTACATCTGGGGATAAGGAGATGATGAAAACACTTTTTTCAATTGGTATAGATTCTTCTAAATGGCCTGAGAATACGAAAGATATCCAGAAATCAATCGAGAGTTTTTTAGCAAAAGCATTAAACATATATTTACAGAATAATAATATATTGATTAAAGATGAATAAAAAATATATGACCTTCCATCTGGACTCCCGTTAATCGGACAGGGGGCAGCTAAATAAGCATGGAAAAAGCGTCAAAAACCAGGTGGTATCACAGGATATCAGACCGGTTCCTGACGCTTTCTTGTATTGTTTCTGTCTTTATTTCTCAGGTAGATCGGAATGATGAATTTCTTCCGAGAATTCCGTTAACAGCCTGCGGCGCTGTGCAGTATCGTCCGGTGTGCGCTCAGGACTCGGATTCCTCCGTTTTGCGTTGGCACGTACCAGCGGATAACAGGCACAGAAAAATGCAACTAAAGCCATTCCAGTGAAAAATCCTATAGTCTGTCCTTTTATGAACGGCATGCTGAACATGGCGATGAGAAGACCTGCCAGCGTAAATAAGGAGCTGTATGGGAATCCGCACAGCCGGCAGTTCCCTTCCGGTTTTCCGTTTTTTCTACGAAAACGGATATGAGTAGCCATCAGCATGATATACGTAAATAGAAGTGCAAATCCACCGGAGCTGATTAAGAATAAATAAACCTGCGGAAAAAACAGCCCGAAGTATAGAAACAGCAGCATGGAGCAGCCGGAAAACAGAATACCCCTATAAGGCACATCGGTTCTGTCTCTTAAAAAACCAGGCCCCAGACCATCTTCTACCAGAGAACGAAGCATTCTGCCGATTCCGAACATGGCAGCTACCATGGTGGACAAAATTGCGCTGATTAATATAACTGTCATGGCAGTACCCGCCCATGTCATCTGATAACGGTTTAAGGCTGTCACCATGGGGCTGACATCACCGGTTAAAGCGGATGTGGGTACCAGAAGCAGCAGAACGGAAATGCAGAGAATATAAAGGGATACCAGCCATCCTACGGTCAGATGAATTGCCCGTGGGATATTTCTTTCCTTATTCCGTGTTTCGCTGGCAGCAAGTCCGATAATCTCAAAGCCTGCATAGGTAAAAAGCACGATCAGCATGCTGCCTGCCAGGCTTTTAATGCCTCCGGGGAGGAAGGGTTCAGACCTTAATACCTGAAATCCCATTGGCTGATAACCAGGTACAAGTCCGAATACGATGAGAGCGCCAAAAAGAATAAATCCCAGGATGGCAACAATCTTTACTCCTGCAAGAATGCTTTCCAGACTGCTGAGCTGGCTGGCTCCCAGAAGATTAATAAGAGTCACGCTCAGAATTAGAATCGTTCCCAGAATCGGTATGGATATATTGGGAAACCATGTCCGAAACAGCAAAGATACAGCAGTCGCCTCGCTTGACATGGCGATTACCATTCCGGTCCAGTAAACCCAGCCAACGACGAATCCGGCGCCCTTGCTTAAATATTGTGAAGCGAATGACCGGAAGGAACTGGAGGAAGGATTGGAGACAGTCATTTCAGAAAGAGCAAACAGGATGAAATAGACCATAACTCCGCATATCAGATAAGAGAGTATAATCCCGGGACCTGCGGCCTGTATGGCTACGGATGATCCGAGGAAAAAGGAACCGCCGATTACGGTTCCCAATGCCATCAGTGTTAAGTGGCCTGCAGTCAGACCATTTGCTTTCTGTTTCATAGGGCTCCTCACTTTTTGCTTTTTGTTTTATTATTTCTTTTATTGGAAAAGTTATACCAAATAAAAAAATACAAAAAATGAGTAACGCTTCATTTCCTTATTCACTGTCCTCCATTACAAGATTGATGGAAAGAGCTTCATTATAAGCCTGTTTGCATGCTTCTAAGTCCTTGTCCAGCAGAGCTTTGTAAATTGTAACATGGTTGTCCGGATCTTCGCTGTACTTCTTTTCTATCCAGAGATTATTTTTCCTCGGTATAATCTCCAGTAAATATTGGCGGATAATATTTTTAATCAATAAAAATAAATCAGCATAAACCGTGTTGTGGCTGATGCGGAATATATGATAGTGAAATAAAAGGTCTTCTTCCACCAATATCTGTAATAAGTCCTCAGTAGCCGTTTGCTGAAAGCATTCCCGGGCTGCCAGGTATCGGTCCAGCTGCTTTTTTAAATTCTTCAGATCATGATTGGTGGCGTGAATCATGGCCAGTCTGCAGCACTCGACCTCAATCAGCATACGCAGAGAATAAATTTCATCAAATGGTTTTTTTGAAGAAAAGAAGTCTGAAATGTCATAAAAAAGATCTCCAAGAGAAAATTTCTTAATGTAAGTCCCTTCACCGACCTTTGTCTCCACAACCCCTAACGTATTCAGTTTCTGAAGTGCCATGCGTACTGTCAGACGGTTTACACCATAAAGCTCTGCCAGGCTGCTCTCAGATGGCAGTTTTTCGCCGATTTGCCATTCATCTGCAAGAATGGATTGTTTCAGGCTTTCACATACTTGTTCCACAGCTGATATATGTGTAATTTTCATTGATTTTTTATCGTTCATTTTTTTCACTCGCTTTTTTAAGTTATCACTATTTTGGCACAAAAAGTCAGATATTGCAATTCCTTTTCAAATGTACTCCTCTGATTTTGAATAAATAGAAAATGAAATTGTTGAAAATGCACAACAAAATACAGATAAAATTATACATAACATGAAAATGTAACAAAGTATTGACAGAGAGCCTGAGGTGATGTACGATTAACCTAGCGAACAAGTGAACAAACAAACAAGGAGGATGTTACATGAAGATTACAAAGGTCGATGTGTTTCAGATTAACGATCCGGAGAATCCTGTCTGGAAGCCGGTGCTGTGCAGGATCTATACGGATGAAGGAATTTACGGTGATGGAGAAGCCGCCATGGCATACGGGATCGGCTCTACAGGTGCATTTGGAATGGTGCAGGATTTGTCCAGACTGATTATTGGAATGGATCCACTGGATAATGAAGTGATCTGGAATAAGCTTTATAAGCAGACGTTCTGGGGACAAAATGGAGGGTGCGTTTTTACTGCAGGAATGAGTGCTATTGATCTGGCATTATGGGATATACGAGGGAAGTTCTTCTCAGTTCCGGTCTATAAGCTGCTGGGAGGAAAACGCCAGGATCATTTAAGAACCTATGCCAGCCAGCTGCAGTTCGGATGGCAGCCCTCCATGGAAGCTGCGTATACAACAGAAGACTACGTAAGGTATGCACAGAAAGCCGTATCTGAGGGGTATGACTGCATTAAGATTGATTTTTTTACCTACAAGGAAGATGGTACAAGCTACAGCGACACGGAGCGGACCACACTTCTGCCGCCTGAGAGGCTTCAGACAATCGTAGAACGGGTAGAAGCAGTCCGTAATGCAATTGGTCCAAAGGTGGACCTGATCATAGAAAATCATTCCTTCCTGGATGCACAGTCATCAGTACAATTTGGAAGAGCAATTGAAAAATACAATATTTTCTATTATGAAGAGCCCAACACTCCAGATCCCGTCACAACACAATACATATCAAAAAGCCTGAATTTCCCAATTGCCAGCGGGGAAAGAATCTATACCAGATGGCAGTATGCGAAATATTTCGAGAATGCCTCCTTACAGGTGATTCAGCCGGATCTTGGAACATGCGGAGGAATTACGGAAGTAAAGAAAATTGCGGATATGGCTTATACCTACGATGTGGCTGTCCAGATTCACGCCTGCGGCAGTCCGATCAGTACGGCTGCTGCACTTCAGATTGAATGTGTAATTCCCAATTTTGTAATCCATGAGCACCATATTGTGAATCTGTGCGATTTTAATAAAAAGTTATGTAAATATGATTATCAGCCGGTAAATGGTAAATTTAAGGTTCCGGATCTTCCGGGTCTTGGAAATGAGCTTTCTGATCTTGTTATCAATGGGGAAAAGGTATCGATTGAAGGGGATAAGTTGTTCTGGTCATTGTAAAGATTGCATGCGGAGGAGGTATTTAATATGGGCAAAAATGTGGTTCGTCAAGAAGAGGGGGTTCTGGGGTTTACGGAATTGTGGGCGATTGGAATTGGTCAGGTAATCGGAGCGGGGGTGATTACTCTGATCGGTCCGGCCATAGGTCTTACCGGTTATTCGGCCTGGCTGGCTTATTTTGTGGCCGTCTGTCTCGGTGCTGTCACCAATCTGCCGATTATCATTTTTTCATCTGTTACAAAGTACTCCGGAGGAGATTATTCCATCATCACGATGCTTGGGGGGCAAAAAGCCGGTGGAATGTATATTGTAGGATTTTCCCTGCAGACTCTGGGGATGTCACTATTTGCCACAGCTCTCGGCTGGTATGTAAATTCCATGTTTCCAGATGCAAATGGTATGATTGTGGGGATCTTTTTCCTCTTTTTCTTTTACTTTATTAATATGCTGGGTGTTGCAAACATGGCCAAGGCACAAAAAATAATGAGTGCGGTTCTGATCGCTTCTCTTTTACTGTTCATTATCGCAGGTGCAGGTAAGGCTGATTTCACACCGGCCTTTGATTTTAAAAGCAGTGAGTTTTTTAAAGAAGGCAGCAAAGGTTTCTGGGCGGCAGTTATGCTGTTGGTCTACTCCTGCCAGGGGTATAAATTTAATGTGAATTACGGTGCCCAGACGAGAAATGCAACAAGGAATATGCCACTATCCATGCTGGCGGTTATACCTGTTCTGCTGGTGGTTTACTGCGGTGCCGCTCTCATAGACTCCGTGGTACTTCCTCTTGAGACAGTTGCCGGCCAGCCCCTTACTCTGGCTGCTGGAGAGATTCTTCCAAAGGCACTGTTCTACGTGTTTATGTTTGGAGGTCCCATCATGGCACTTCTGACAACCATGAATTCCAGCTATGGAGCAATGTGCGGTCCCTTTTTAAAGGCTTCAAAGGATGGATGGTTTCCTGAAAAACTGGGAGCAGTGAACCGGAAAGGGGGAGCTTATGTTGTACTCACCATACAGCTGATTGTAGGGCTGATCCCGGTATTGCTTGGATTCTCAGTAAAGACCATTGTGAACAATATGATGCTGATTATGTCTGTTTATAATTTTCTGCTGTTTTATTCCCTGACAAAAGTTCCGCAAAAGATGCCGGTTAAATGGGCAAAGGCCAAAATGCATATGAGCAGTCCACTGTATTATTCCATTCTTGCAGTTGCATTTATTGTTCAGGCAATAATTGCCTGGAATTCCATGCGGTCATTAACACCGGTACTTGCTGGATTTAATATCACCGCTTTGATTATCTGCTTTACATATGCCATTTTGCGCCACAGATCTGGTAGGACGCATGTGGATACAGAAGGAATGATAGAATTAGGATAGAAAGGAAAAAAATGATTATGAAAATAAATAAAATTGATGTATTTCGCCTTCAAACAGTCGACAATCGTATGAACAGTCCAATCGGCTGCCGAATTTATACCGATCAGGGGATCTTTGGGGACGGTGAGGCCGGTATGGCTTACGGAACAGGGGGAAGTGCTGCGTTTGGCATGGTTTGTGACCTGGCGGAGCTTGTGATAGGAATGAACCCGTTGGATACGGAAGCAATCTGGGAGAAGATGTATAAAAGCACGTTTTGGGGACAGAACGGCGGTCCGGTGGTATTTTCCGGGATAGCAGCCATTGATGTGGCCCTCTGGGATATTAAAGGAAAATATTTTAATGTTCCCTGCTATGTTCTTCTGGGCGGAAAGGTGAGAGATAAACTTCGCTGTTATGCCAGTCAGCTCCAGTTTGGCTGGGGAAAAGAAGGAGAAAAGCAGCTTTGGGCTGTGACTCCGGAGGATTATGCGAATAACGCCCGTCTGGCAGTAGCAGAAGGCTATGATGCCATTAAGATCGACTTTTTTGACCGTAATGAAAAAGGAGAAAAGCTGACTTCATTAGATACTACAGGACTTCTTGACCCGAAAAAACTGAGAATGGTGAAATCCCGTATGAAAGCCGTCAGAGAGGCTGTTGGTCCTGATGTGGATATTATTATGGAGAATCATTCTTATCCGGATGCTTTAAGTGCCGTGCAGCTGGGAAGACTGGCAGAGGAATACGGGATATGGGCATTTGAAGAACCTAATACTCCTGGTATTAAAACATCAGAATATATTACAAAGAATATTTCAGTACCCATTGCAAATGGAGAGAGGATATTCAGCCGCTGGCAGTATGCTCCTTATTTTGAAAAGAATTTAATTCAGCTGGCCCAGCCGGATATTGGAAACTGCGGAGGAATAACAGAGGTAAAGAAGATCTGTGATCTGGCTTATATTTATGACGTTGCCATTCAGATGCATGTGGCAGGCAGTCCTCTGGCCACCAATGCGGCTCTTCACTTAGAAGCAGCTATCCCCAATTTTACAATACATGAGCATCATGTCTGTAACCGCATGGATACTTCAAAGGGGCTGACAAAATACAATCTCCAGCCGGAAAATGGATTCTTTACACTGCCCACGCTTGCGGGTATTGGAAATGAATTTTTGGAGTCTGCCATCAGCAGTGCACGTATGTTCCAGTCAATTGAATAGAAGGATCTGGTTAAAAACAGGCTGTGAAGCAGATTGCTCACAGCCCGTTTTGCTGAAATTATTTTTTCCTTGCCCGGATTAAATACTGGTAGGTAGTAAATGCATCCATACTGCTGGTACTGATGGAGCAGAGCTGTTCGATCAGCTTTTGCTGGGCGGGTGTGATATAGATTCTGGTAACCCCAATATCTTCAAGCTGATAACCAGCCTGAGAGAACATGCGTGTGATCTCATTTTTAGTAAAGAACCGCAGATGGGTCTTATCAAGTATTCCGCTTTCCTCATAGGTAAAGTATCCGTTTAACAGATTACTGACTACCGAAATATGCATGATATTGGGGATGCTTGCCAGTATGGCTCCGCCTGGTTTCAGATACCGTTTCATATTTTCCAGTACAGCGCCAGGCTGATGAAGGTGTTCCAGTACATCTCCAAAAATAATATAGTCGAAGTATCCTTCCTCATAATCCAGATTTTCTTCCACATTGCCCTGGGTTACAGGGAATAGCATAGATGAGATATTCCAGGCGCCTTCATCCAGTTCGATTCCGTGGGGCTCAGAAGAGGGGTATTTCTTCTTAATGGCAAGCAGGGAGGCACCGCAGGCACACCCTACATCCAGGACTCTTATGGGAGCTTCTGAAGGATCTTTAATCAGTGCCAGAATATCCGGACGTGGGAACAGGGAATAATTCAGCCGTACGTTCCATTTCTGATAAAAATGATTGTAATCGCTCCAGCGGGCCTGATTGCTTTGCTCCACACCAAAGGAGTAAACATAGCCGTGGTGGCATAAATAAGTGATTTTTTTCAGTTTAAGAAGCTGAAAAGAAAAATCCTTTTCTGTAACTTCCTGGGTCAGAAACTGTTCATCAAAGCCTCCTGTTTCGCCATAGAGATCTCTGCGTAAAAGTACGGTGTTGCAGGAAGGCATTAAAACCGGATCCATCTGTTCATCTCCGGGCAGATTGTGTTCATCAGCATAAATGCTGGCCCGGTCAATAGGGGAATTAAAATCTGTCAGACCAAAGGCGGGTCCGTTAGTGACAGCATTAACGGCTCCGATGGAATCTTCCTTATAAAGGGACATGCGCAGATGGAACAGAGCATGGGGAAGCAGTGCAGAGCCTTTTCCCAGAAATAATAAATCTTCTTGTTTATCAGTAAGCTCACTGGCTTTATTAAATGCTGCGCCAGGTGTCAGATCTTTTACAGGAATGATCCTGATTTCATCTTGCTCCTTCAGCCATTGGGAGACATCGGCTGAACTCTCATCATCCATAACAATGATCGTTTTTACATCTTCCCTGTTTAAGACGCATGTCTGTATAATTGCTTTCATCATACTTAGACCGGGGACAGAAGGAATTAAGAAAGCGGCAGCCGGTATCTGGGCTGAATGGTCCTTTTCCACGTCCTTCATACTTGCAGTCAGTCTTTTAACGTCTTTTGGACTGCTGCATAAGAACAGGCTGTGAGCGTAGCAAAGATAAGCCCGCTTGAGATTGCCGTTCAGATGATAATAATCCCCCATTTCTTCATATGTTTTATAGTTTCTGCTGTTTTTTGCAGCTTCAAGGTGCAGATCCTGAATGTCCATGAAAACTCCTTTCAAATATTCATATTTCTGTAATGTTATTACTCTCTTATCAGTATATTCTCCAGGTACATGCTGATGTGCGAAACACGGCCGGGGACAGGCATTTGATAGAAAAAACATTGCTAATAATATAAAAATCGGATAATTTGTTAAGAAAAGCTTAAGCATTGTTGAATTGAATGAAAGAGTCTAATTTGTTATAATAACTACGACTGTATTAAAAAAAAGGTCAAAATACTACACCAATAGAAGGGGAAAAGAATATGATGAGTATGAGTTTGTATTCCACAATTATTGCCGTTGTTCTGATCGCAGGTTTTCTGGCAATCCTGATGTCAGGCTATGTAAAGGCTCCGCCAGATATGGCATTTATTATTTCCGGTTTAAGAAGAAAGACAGTGATCGGAAAAGCCAGTATCAAGATTCCGTTTCTTGAACGAATTGATAAATTAAGTTTAAAATTGATTCCGATTGATGTTAAGACATCCACTGCAGTTCCTACTGCGGATTACATTAACATTCAGGTTGACGCAGCAGTAAATGTAAAAATCAGCAGTGATCCAACCCGTCTTTCTCTGGCAGCAGAGAACTTCTTAAATCAGGATACGGAATACATAGCCCGGGTGGCACGAGAAGTATTAGAAGGTAATATGCGTGAAATTGTAGGCCGCATGAGACTGGAAGAGATGGTCAGCGACCGTATGAAATTCGCGGAACTGGTAAAGGAAAATGCCATGCCGGACATTGCAGCCATGGGACTGGATATTGTCAGCTTTAATGTACAGAATTTTTCCGATGCCAATGGTGTCATCGACGACCTTGGTATTGACAACATATCACAGATCAAGAAGAAAGCAGCCATTGCAAAAGCAGAAGCAGATAAAGAAATTGCCATTGCAAAGGCATCTGCTGACAAACAGGCCAATGACGCAAGGATCAACTCTGAGCGGGAAATAGCGATCAAGAACAATGAACTTGATATTCAGAAATCTGACTTAAAGAAATACGCTGATATGAAAAAGGCAGAAGCAGATGCTGCATACCAGATCCAGCAGGAAGAGCAGCGTAAGACAATTGAAATCACATCGGCTGATGCAGATATTGCAAAGCAGGAGAAGGAAGTACTGATTAAGCAGCGGGAAGCCGAGGTTATGGAAAAGTCTCTTGATGCGGAAATCAGAAAGAAAGCGGAAGCTGATAAATTTGCCAGACAGCAGAAGGCAGAGGCCGAGCTTTATGAGCGCCAGAAAAACGCAGAAGCAAAAAGGTTTGAAAAGGTTCAGGAGGCAGAAGCCCAGAAAGCAAGTGCAGAAGCCGAGCGTTATACAAAAGAGCAGGAAGCCCAGGGTATCCGTATGGTGGGTGAAGCGGAAGCCGAATCCATTAAGGCTAAGGGTCTTGCGGAAGCCGAAGCCATGGAAAAGAAAGCTCAGGCATATCAGAAATACAACAATGCGGCTGTTGCCGAGATGATCATCAAGGTATTACCGGATGTGGCAGGTAAGATCGCAGAACCTCTGTCTCAGATTGATAAGATCACTATCATCGGAGGCGGGGAAGGCGGCAGCCTCGATTCCGTATCCGGCAATGTTCCGGCTGTAATGGCAAAGCTGTTTGAATCCATGAAGGAAACCACCGGGATTGACTTAGGAGATATCGTAAAGGCTGGAACCTATGATGCCAAGGTAAACCGGAATATTAACATCAGCGGAGTGCCGGAGATCACCATTAAGCAGGAAGATAAGACGGTGGTTGATAAAACAGAGGCAAAAGCAGATATAGATGAGGGTATAGATACAGATACAGAACCAACAGTATAATTAAGATGGCGGTATTGGAGAGAAAATCTCTGGTACCGCTTTTT
>NZ_JAWONS010000289.1:0-761 GCF_033342255.1 Clostridium boliviensis | reverse complement strand
TGAAGGGCAGGTCCCGATCCACGTACTTATCGTAGACGGCATGGCCGAACTCGTGCAGCATGGCGGACATCCAGTATTCATTGTCCCGGATGTTGCACAACACCCGGACATCGCCCCGGCGATTCATATCCAGGCAGAACGCGTGCTGGTTTTTCCCTTCCCGCTCGTACAGATCGCTCTTGGCGAGCATGTCCCGGATCTCCAAACCGAGGGCGGAAAAGGTATCGGCGGTCAGTTTTTCGATGTTTTTTCCCCGGTAATGGACATCCATGTCCAGACCGGTCACCGGCGGAGCTTCCTGAAAAAAGGGATCCGAATAATGCCATGGCCTCAGCTCTCCCGGTTCCAGCCCGAATTTTTCCCCCAGTTCCGCATCGATTTCCCCTTTGATTCGCCGAAAGGGCTCGTCGGTCAATCCCTTTAGCCGTCCAAACAGGGAGAACACCTCGTCCCGATCCAATTCGCTCAGCTCAAACATCATTTGGTGGTGATCCTCAAAACCCAGGCGGCGTGCCGCCTCGTTCCGAAGTTTGACCAGCCGGATCAATCCCTTCTCCACTTCCCGGCCGATCTGTTTGCTCGCCCGCCACACCTTTTCCCGCTCTTTGGAATCGGTACTTGTCGCCAAGACGCTGCGCACTTCGTTTTCCGTCACCTTCCGTCCGTCGACGGTCCCGCGAAAAGTGTTGAAAATATTGCTCAGCTCCGACGAAAGGCGGATCATCTCATCCAGCAATTCCTCCGGCACCTGGTTTTCCAGC
>NZ_JAWONS010000288.1:0-328 GCF_033342255.1 Clostridium boliviensis | reverse complement strand
GTACTTCGCCCTGCCGGTGCTGGCGGGAATCAACCTTCCATCGGGGATTGTCGGGATTTTGGCCTTCACGCTCAATTACGGATCCTACGGTTCCGAGGTGGTCCGAAGCGCCATCCTGGCCATTCCCCGGGGACAGCACGAGGCGGGAATCGCCCTCAATATGACCCCGGCCCAGCGGATGCGGAGCATCATCCTACCCCAGGCCTTCCGGATCATGCTTCCTTCCTTCGGCAATCTCCTGATCGAAATGTTAAAGGGCACCGCCCTTCTGTCGCTGATCTTCATCCCGGAGATGACCAACAACATCATCCAGATGCGGAACACGGTG
>NZ_JAWONS010000287.1:0-282 GCF_033342255.1 Clostridium boliviensis | reverse complement strand
ATACGAAAAAATCGGAGGAGGAGTGGGAATGTGGAATCCGTGGCCTGGGTGACCGGGGGCATTCGCGGCTTGGGTGCCCAAGTGGTGAGGGTGTTGGCCGAGTCGGGATTTCACATCGCCGTCAACTACCGTAACAGCCGGGAGGCAGCGGAGCGACTTGCCGGCGAAGTTCGCAAAATGGGAAGGGAGGTTCTGGTGCTTCAGGGCGATGTGGGTCGGCTGGAGGATGTGCGGCGGATGGCCGGAGAGATCCGGGATCGTTGGGGGCGGGTGGATGCCCTC
>NZ_JAWONS010000286.1:0-40767 GCF_033342255.1 Clostridium boliviensis | reverse complement strand
GCGCCAGTTCGTCTGGACTTAGTAGGTATCTGTAATATTAGTGGGAGAGCGGAATACCCGCTCCCTGCATAAAAGAATAATATTGTTTTGCTAAATAGGACTAATTCAGATTATTCTCTTACTCTTACATATACTCTGCCAATGATGTTTCCTTCTGCATCCTTTGCAGAGATTAAAACCAATCCTTTGCTCAGTGCTGTGACTTTTCCTTTGCTGGTTACATTGGCTATTGATGAATCCATAGGAGCCCATGTGATATTTGCTGTGTTAGTAAAATCATCTGCTGTCAATCTGGCTGTTTCTCCAATTTTTAAATCAATTGCAAGTCTGTAATCGTCTGCGTTCTCTACAACTAATACATTTATGTAATCTGTATAGGATCCGTCTACGCTCTTAACTGTTATGACTGTATTACCTGGTGCCAAAGCTGACACTATACCCTTTTCATTTACTGTGGCAACCGTTGGATCTGAAGAAGACCAGGACATTTGTGCATTAACATTTAAGTCATCATCAACACTTAATCGGAGTGATTCGGCAACCTCTAAAACTACTTTTAATTTAGTTTCGGTTGTGGGAGGTGTCTGATCCGTGATAGGTTTTGCGGAAGCTTCATTGGAATCGCTTATTTCTGTACCGTTATTAATCGCGGTTATAATATAGTAATAAGTCGTTCCGTTTGTGACAGCCGTATCGGTATAAGAAGTATCCGTTATATCGGTAGCAATAGCTGTGTATGGTCCTCCTGCAGTTATCGCACGCTTAACGGTATAACTTGTAGCTTTATTTACTGCGTCCCAGGTTAAGTCTACTTTGGAATTACTGCCTAATGCTTTAAGGTTTGAGGTTGTGGCAGACGTTAAAGATATAGCTGTATTATATAATTGAATGTTATCTATATATCCATTATACATACCATTCTCATTCGTTTCTGGTCTTATAGCTGAAAATTTTCCTATTGTAACACCAAATCCAGGGTCAGGTTCATTATCATATTTTGCTGTTGTTTGAGCAATTGGACTGGACATATCATCCAGATAAAGCTTGACAGAATTTTCATTCTTGGTTCCATCCCAAACGAAGAAAACATCATGCCACTTTCCGTCGCATACGCTCTCTGGTGTTTGGATTTCGAAATTAATATTAGGACCACTCCTTAATGAACATATATAAAGAGTACCATTCTTAGCTGCTGGACAATATGAGTGTGATTCAGCGCCTATACCAACAAAAAAGCCATGGCCCAAATTAGTATTAGTAATTATTGCTTCTACTTTTCCTGAAAATGTAGAAGCTTCCTTTTTCATTTTAAATCTAAGTGATTTTTCACCTGGATGCATAATATATTTATTTCTAAAACTAATATAATCATTAATACCGTTAAAATATCTAGCCTTTCCAATACCATCATATCCAGTATAAAATTTTTCTGCATTATCTCCATAGGAAGTGCCATCTACTTTATTGCTACTGGTTCCTGTGTCTACAACTAAAGATCTTGCTTCACTATCAAAATTATACTCATAATCAGGTTTAACTTCATCTGCAAATACAGTAACCTGACCAAAAATCATTACACAAAGCATAAAGCAAATACTCGTTACTAATCTTAGCAATGCTCTCTTACTCATACAATGTACCTCCAAAATTTATCTTTTGTAATTATTGATGTTATAAATATTCTAAATCAATAAATAAAGCGCAGAAAAGAAAGCCATCTGAATGTAACAAATGACTTGTAAATTTTTAATATAATCGATTATAGTATTCTGGGATTTCAGCTTTTTCATTTATGATTTAGAATGCCCTCATCTTATCATCTTGTTTCAATCTGGACAATGGGTAACCTTACCAAACAAATTTAGCACTATTTCACTAATCCCGGATATTGCAAAGCCCCATCCAGATCTGGTGTGAGCGTCAACGGCTCGGTGATCATCTTACCTTCAGCGTCCACGGCATAGATCTTTCCGGAATTCTCAACCAGCTGTGACTGACACATAACCCCGTTCGGTCCCAAATAGTACCAGTCACCGTTATATTTATACCAGGTATTAGTAACCATCATTCCGGCACCGTCAAACCAGTACCAGAGGTCCTTTTCTTCGTCATAGTGCCAATCATTCCGCACACACTCCCCGGTATCCCCATTATAGAATCGCCAACCGCCGTTCTCTTCTTTCCAGCCCGACTTCTTAACCTCTGATGCTGTCAGTGCTGTCTTAAAATCCTCCCATGTATGCTGCGTATGGTTATAGACATAAGGGTTCGGACAAATCTTCCCAGTCACATCATAGTGTCGTATCACATGATCTGCGGGTACGTTGTACTTTGCCATAAGATCCTTGGTCAATTCAATGGCTGTCTGCACCGTAGCGTCCTCAAAATACCAGTCCCGGCTTGTATCTGCTTTGCTGCCTTTATTCCGGACACACATTTCAATACCTATGCTGTTCGCATTCCTGCACTCAGGATGTACATATTTCTTCGCCCCGCAGTGCCATGCTATGTTCTGATCTTCTACGGACTGCCACACGGATCCATCAAAGTCAACATAATAATGTGCACTGGCGCTCCGATCGGCACCGGCATACCATTTACAGTTTGCCTCAGCTCCTCCGGTTGCACCGACATAATGGATCACGATATACTTGATACGGTCCACGGTGCCGGTATTATGGTTATAGGGTGTAAGTAATTTATTTATCTGCATATTATTTTCCTCCAATCGAAAAGGACCCAGGATAATCCCAGGCCCATAAAGTTGTGACATTACAACCGTTGCGACGGTCGCAACAGATTAAGTGTTATCCGGCAGTTCTTCCGTGTACTGTGTGAGGAATTTCTTCACTGTCTCCCACAACCGCTTCACCGGTAGACCGCACAGTGTCATGTTTTTAAGAATGCTCACCAGCTCATACGCTATGTACAGCAGTCCGAAGAACTCCGCCACTCCAATGGCACTAACCGGCAGATAAGACCGGATCACTTCCGGAATGAAGCCGATCAGGTTTAAATGTACAATCCGATCAAGTATTAATAGGAACGCCAGGGACGCTACCATGGAGATCTTCCGGATCGCGCCATCAATGCCAAAACAGCTGTTAAACTCATGCTCTTTAATCGCTCTAATGCAGCCAAAGCAGGTATCCATTACTACTGCTAAAATAACCAGTTTAATAATCGGGCTTCCCCATGCCAAGGCAAGCAGTTCTGTAATTCTATCCATTTCCATTATCCTCACTCTTTCTCATATTCTTTTCCGGTGATCTCCTGGTACTCAGCCGCCGTGATCCAGCGATTGACCGCATCCTGCACCCAGTTCAGTGGCCAGGCTTCAGTATTATAAAGCCTTTTTACCTTTTCATAATTCTTACTCATTGTTTGCCTCCATTTCTATGCCGGACATCATGGACATGTATTCTATTTGAGCATTGAGGACCTTAATCTGCTTTTGAGAATCTTCATACTGTTTTTGAATAAGTGTAAGTGTTTTATAATCTACAAAGGGATAGCAGGCGTAGCCGATTTGGATCTTATCCCCGTCTTCATCCGTTTTATATAATAATTCCCCGGATTCTACATCTCTTTCGTGGTTTCCATCTTCTTTAAAGAGAAATTCATATTGCGGTTCATACTTGTATCCTTGAATACAAGCATCGCAAAGAGTACCAAACATTTTTTCGCGAGTCTGTTCTGTTTCAACACAATGTTCCCAACAAGTGGGAGCATCATCTAATGCCAATATCGTATAATTAATATCTGTATAAATTTTCATAAATAAAATCCTTTCTGTTATCATAGATAGAAACCACTGCCTTTGGGCAATGGATAGTAGGTAAACCTCCCTCTATGATAACCAAATACGATAAATATAATAGGTTCTGTAATTTACTATACCTATACTAAATATTCTTACTGCCGATAACGCTGATATGTTAAGAGATACTGTTGTCGTTGTATTTGCACTAAGAGTAGGTGATGTTGCTACTATACTACTAGAATATAAATCTGACTGTTGTATACTAAGATAAATACGATCTGACAAAGTACACATCAATTCAACATTTAAATAATTATATCCAGTTAAATTTATACTTGCTCCAATGGCTGGTGAACCACCACTACCATAAGCATATATCATTCCTGATTCAAAATGGAACTTATCTTGCTGTATATACAACCATGATGTATAACTATTCCCTCTCAAATATAAATCGCTTGCAGTAGGTACATAACCCTGGAACGAACCTACCACACCTCCAACATTTACCCCTTTTCTAATGTTAGCGGCTGTCAAATTAGATACTCCATTTACCACCACATTCCCGGTCATATACTTCCCGGAACTGGAAACCGTCTGCTGGGAGGCGGTAGGGTTGATGGTCTGCCCTGCCATTGAGGCAACATTTTGTATTACCTTCCCAAGTCCATTATGATATCCTTTAGGTATTGTATATGTACTGTTAATTCCCAATGACTGGTTTACAGCTCCGTTGTCTGGCATTGTTCCAGCTAACGGATTACCATCTTTATCAACAATTACTTTTCCAGTCAGTACGTCAGGTCTTTCAGCCGTCACCATCTCAAGGTCAGCACCTCCTCCGCCACCGGGCATCCATATCTTTCCCATGAATTACACTCCTTTCAATCCAATGCTTATATCCGTCTCTGGCTTTTTATAGACCTTAAAAGTAGCCGTCCCTTCACCCAAAGAAGCTGTTCCACTTGTCACAATCCCAAAGGCTTTACTGTAGGACTTCTGAACGGTCTCCGTGGCTCCGTCTGCCAATGCACTCACCACCATAGCCTCCATATCTTCTGTTGCTCCCGGAACCGGAATCGTCTGCGTGTAAGGAGCTGCGCTCCCGTTCCAGTCTGCAACAGTCAAGGTAACCTCTGCCACATGATTGATTTGATTAATTGCCCTATTAGTAGCGTTTATATCGTTGGCTCCAAACTTATCACCCTTCTGGGTATAAGCTGTTTCGTCCGGGAGACTATAAGTCCCATCTTCATTTGGGATCAGGCGGTACCGGCGCTGGCCATCAAACATGGCATCTTTATAATCTGTTTTTAATCCCATTTAAAAAGCACCTCCATTCAGTGTAAAAGATAATGTTTTTCTGCCGTAGTATCGGCTTTGTATATTGCTGTAGATCAACCTGCAGGCCTCCTCAATTCGGTTTAGTTCCTTCCAGTCAATAAAGGGCTGATTATCATAGAAGATCTGGCGGTTACCCACTTTAAAGGGGTAAGTTCCTGCGCCTATATGATCCACATTAGCCTCGAATCGGTTGATCTCATCCGCATAGAATCCATAGTCCTGATAGGTCTTGTCGGATCCCATTTCCTCAAACTCAAAATCCGGCCAGAGCAAAAGTGCCTGTGACCGGATCTCGTTTATGTTTCCTTTTATGCGGTTGTAGTCCACTATGTTAAAGTAGTCATTTTCCTTCCAGTTAGTCTTTGGCGGCTGCCACATTACTCATGTCCCTCCTTGCCTTTATGGTGCCGCTTAAGGCTCCATTAAACTTTAAAGTATGCTCATATACCCGCAGGAGAAGATCCGGTACATACTTATTCTCCAGGAATACAATGTCGTTCGCATCGATCCTAGGTTCTCCACGATATTGAAGATCATACTGCCGATCCGATTTTAGATAATCACCAATCCAGTCCGCAATATTAGCGGCATGGACCACATCTGATATCAGAGGGTTTTCCCATGTTTCCATACTGCCGGTTGGGTTTAACTGCCGGCTTACTTTAGTTTTAGCAGTTGTGTATTCTCTACCTGATACGGATACCTCAACAGTCCCCGTAACCCCTATAACTTCCACCGTGGCAAAATAATTGCTGCTATCTATAATAGTCGCCGTCTGCCCCCCTTCTGGTGTCGTAAGCGCGCAGGACAGGTCATACGCTGGATTGGTAAAGTAAAAGGTATACCGATTATCTGTGGCCGTTACCACAATTATTTCTTTCGCCAGTTCCTTATTCTCTCCTGCCTGATTGTAAAGCGTTCTAATTATCTGCAGATCTCTGACCTTGGTAAGCTGTGTCCCTTTTGGAGTTTTGGTCAATTCATGACCGTATTCAAAAACGTAATCGGTTCTGTCTCCAAAAGTGATATTATTTAAGACTATCCGGTTATTCGGGTATCCCTTAGTAAACTCCAAAATCAGCCTGTCAAACTCCTCAAATTCATGGCTAATGACCTTCGTTGCAGTCAGATCTGTTACAGTGTAGTCCTCCGCCAGTTCCCCATCCTGGTAGGCATGAAAGACCATTTCCAAAGGATTATTGCTACCAAACTCCAAATTCAATCCGAAGCATTTGAAGGAGGCTTCCAGGTTAATTTCTATAGTTGGATTGAATGCAAAGGATCCATCGCTTCCCGCCACAGCCTCTGAAACATATCCGGTATTTAGATAGATAACACCTTCTTCCTGCCTTGGCAGAAAATACCGTGTAGGGGTTACGCTTGTATAGTTTTGTGTTGTCATTGCATACGGCATCTTAGGCGATTTATCCAAAACGGATCCTGCATGACTGAAATAAGTCTCGTTATTTGAACTGGCTTCCATGGCCGGAATGAAGCTGGATTTCAGAAATATATTCCCTTCTCTGTCCTGATAGAGAATACACCGGCCAGCATTGGCAATCAGCTGCAGAGCTTCCTTGTGTGCGACAACCGGCATTGGATTTACCACTTTCACAGACTTTAAATAACTGTCAATCCAGTACGTCCGGCTATCAATTCTCGCATCGGAAAGCACATCAAGTGCCAGGTCATACAGGCTGATGCCGTCCGGACGATACAAACCTTTATGATAAGTCCCGTCCATGTAGTCGAACCGGTCACTTGCTGAAAAGCTCATTTCCTCATCATCTGCAGACCATTCCTTTAATTGTACCTTTGCTCCCGGAAGCCACTCCACTGATCCATCATCAAGCTCCTGTCCATATAGGACCGTTATGCCCTGGCCAATCTCCAGGAAGTTTACGGAGCTTTCTTCATTCTCAATATCAAATGCTCTGTCTTTATTATTCACGGACAGATTAAAGTCAATGGTCGGCAGCTCCTCCATGATTGGGCTGATATGTTCCTTTTTGGTAGCAGACAGAATCTGCTGATTATCAAAATAGATGCCAATCCCCATAGTGATCTTATGGATCCGGAACCGGCTCTGACCGTTTGCCATTCGGGATGGCGTAAAGCGCAGGAATGTTGCTCCTGTAAAAATCTCCTCTGTTACAAAATGCCCTACAGTATTCCCAGTAATTTCCACTGTGTTGTTATCAGATTCTACAATAAAATCCACCGGGAAGGCTTTCCCAAATTCCAAGGTCAGGCCCTTAATATCATGCTGGATTGGAAACCGGATTTCCACCGGCCCCATAAGTTCTTTTGACACAATCCCTTGATTTAACACCACATCCGCCCTAGTTCTTGGAAGAAAGTACATGCTGCCATCTACCGGTGTATAGTCTTGATCACAAGTGGCATAAAGCTCTTGAACCTCATAATTCTCTAAAGGCCGCTTAAAGCTGGAATAATATGCATAGTTCTCATGACTTGGTATGTACGCACTGGCCTGTGCCTCCTGGTTGATCAGACCGATGGTAACCCGGATATAGGTCTGGTTGCGCAGGCGATCTTTTGACTTCATGTGATCCTTGTATTGGGTACTCGCTGCCTGCATTACTCCATCACCCCACAGTCAATAATATTCACCTTACAATCCTGATATAGGGTGGGTAGTCCATCGCTGTCAAAAGCTATAGGCATTGCCGTCCGGTTTCCTGGATACACACGAATAGTCATCATTTGATTATGTACCATGTCCGGAATCCTGGCCGTGACTACAAACTTATCAAACTCCTGCAGCATGGACGACCAGGTGGCAGCATCTAAAAACTTCCACTGTAACCCCTCAAATTTATGCTGATCCCTTCCTACTCTCTGACCAATAAACTCGCCTTTTGCATTTTTGCCATCACTTACATTCGTAGCAATAATTAAATTTCCACCAATGTCAGGAGACGGAAACTCCCGGCCATTGATTGTGAGCACTGCCATACAGTACCGCCTCCTTTACGTTGTTCTCATTGAAAAACCGCTTCTCTTATCCAGATCAGCAAGTTTGCTTTTAATCTCTCGAATATCAATATTTACAGTCAGATCCATTGCTTCGATCAGCTCTATGATCTTGCGCAGTAATTCCACCATAAGGGACAGATAATGATCGGACATGGATTCTGTTGGCATACCCATAACCTGATTTGCCATGTTCTGAACCTGATCGGTTGTGCCAGCACTGCGTCCTGTGGTCCCGATCAGGGACAGCTGCGGGGTAGCATTGCTAACCATGGCGCTTATGCTGGAGGTTAACGGAGCAATAGCAGATCTCATGCCATACTGTACCGCTCTTGTAATGCCTTCTGTGATTTGCATATTATTGGCAACGGCAGCCTTACCTCCCCAGTTTCCAACCATTTCAGGATTGCCGTTTTCATTCGCCACAAACAGACTGCCGGAAGTGGGGAAGCCTCCGGTTGCATGGCCTTCTACTCCAGGACCGCTGTTCACATGACCTTTCGTACTACCTGGGCCAGAGGAGTCTTTTTCCTCATTATCTTCTGCGTCATCTTTCGCCTTGCTGAATACGTTCTTTGCTCCATCAATAACTTTGTCAAAAGCATCGCCAACCGCTCGCGCGATTCCACCCAGCCAGTCGGTAATATCGTTCCATACTCCCTTCATTCCGTCCCATAATTTATCCATCATGTTTTTGCCGATCTGTGTCATTTCATCAAGCTTAAACACATCTTTAATTTTTTGCCAGATCTGATCAAACCACTCTTTGATGGCATTCCATTTTTCCTCAATAGTCCGCTTTACACTGTCCCAGATCTCTGACAATTTATCTCTTATGGCTTCGGAAACTCTTGTGACAATGTCCTGCATTAAGGTCCAGGTATTTGAGAGAGACGTTTTAATTAAATTCCATCTGAGTTCCCATTCAGATTTTACTGTATCAAGAACAGTTTTAATGATAGATGCAATGGCATTAATTACTACCCATAACGCATCCTTCATCGAATCCCAGGTGCCTTTAAAGAATGTATTGATTCCTTCCCATGCTAGATTCCAGTCACCGGTGAAAACTCCAACAATGAAATCCATAAGACCGCCTAAAGCTGTAAGTATGTCGCCTATAACTTTACTCACACCTTCAAAGAACTGAAAGAATCCGTCTATCACATTCTGGACAAATTCTGCAATAATCGGAGCTGCTGTCTCCATGAACCAAATAATAAAGGGCTTAAACACGTTTTCCCAAAGCACAGTTATTGCATCTGCCACTTTGCCCGTAAACTCCATGAACTTATCAATCAGAGGGGATAAATATTCTTCTCGGAAAGCCTGGAACTGTACGGATAGATTTGTGAGTATCGGAAGAAAATATGTATTGTAAAGTTCTAGGAACTTTGTTGCTATTTCTGTAAACCCCTGCATAAATGAATCATGCATAGGCTTGATATGAGTGTCATAGGTTTCGTTGATTTTTGTAAATGCTTCATCAATAATAGATTTTATTTCAGAGAGAACAGGCTCTACTGCGGAGAAAGTATCTTCTAAAGTTGTTTTAATAAGATCCCTGTTTTGGATAAATGGGGCAGTTAAAGCATCTAAAACATCTCTTCCCATTTTTGTGGTCAGCTCTGTTACTCCCATAAAAGCACTTGAAAAAATGCCTATAACATCCGCTGTGATCTGCTTTACACTGTCACTTCGAAAAGCCGAGAAAATTGTCGCGAACGCTACATTGAAATTACCCACAATGTCGGCGATCTCTGCGCCAATATCAAACATGGATACCAGATAATCTTTAATCCTCTGACTGTTCTGCTCTAAGAACTTATTAATTCCACCAAGCAAATTATCTGCAAGTGTCGCCCCTATAGAAGCCATGCAGCCTGCAGATTTTCCCAGATTTACCGCTATCCGGTTTCCAAATTCCTCAGCAGAATCTAAAACCGCTGGATCTGTAAATATCCCTTTGAGGTTCTGTCCAATACCTTGTATGGACTTCTGAATGCCATCAATGACTGATGTGTCTCCAAAACCGATACTAAAACCAGTCTTTAATAGATCTTTCAGTTCTCGCGCTCTATCAATTAAAGCCTGGTATTTATTAATTGCATTTTCTGTACCAGCGTCATCCTGCAAATTCTCGCCCGATTCCTCCGTAGAATATCCACCAAATTCACCTGATCCGCCACTTTCGCCTCCGGTATCCGCACTTATAATATTTAATTCGTCAATTCCGGAAGTCATTCCCTTGATATCTTTGCCCGCTTTCTTGGCGGCTGCCCCAGTTCCGCTAACTGCTCCTGAAGCATTATCGGCTGCATCCGCAACGGCTTCCACGCCCGCAGCTGTGTCACTTTTCTTTCCAGATATTAACTCCTTAAACGATTTAAAAGCCTCGGCAAGACTGTTTATCTTCCAAATTATGGTATTTATTACCTTGATAACCGGAGTAAGCACATTAATAAGCCCTTGACCAATAGTTGCTTTTAAGGAATCAAATTGCAGTTTTAAAATTTTAACCTGATTGGCCCAGCTGTCACTGGTCCGTATAAAATCCCCGGAAGCCAGGGTAAGTCGATCCTGTACAAATTGATATCTCAAAGTCACCTTTTCCGCTTCGGACATTTTAGCTGTTACTTTTCCGTACCCGTTTGCCATGGCGTAGGCATCAAGGGCATTCTGAGTCATTACGATACCCAGGTCCTTAAGTGTTTCTGTCTCACCGGTGAATACGGATTTCAGCTTTGTATAAGCCTCGTCCTGTGACAGATTGTAAAAGGATGCCACATCTCCGGCCAGACCGGTCAGAGTGGTAGACATATCATAGGCAGCACTTTCTGAGAAGCCAAAAGCTTTCGCCATGGCTCCAAAGGTACCCGTGAATTTCTTGGCCATTGTCTCGGAAAGACCGAACGAAAGCGCTGCATTCTTGGCAAAGGCATCGATCTGTTTTGACATCTTAGGAAATGTCACATCAACAACGTTCTGTACCTCTGTAAGATCTGACCCCAGTTCGATTGCACTCTTACCAAAATCAATAATCTTCTTTATAGCAAAAGCGGCAGCCAGAGCCGCTCCTGCCTTTTTGGCCAGCCCCTGGATACCGGCCATCTGCCTATTGAAATTATTTTGATTAACGACAAGATCGAGCCCGATCTGCCCTACACTATCAGCCAACTATACCACCTACCTTTATCTGCATCAAACAGACATCGGCACAGTGGCACTACTTGTCTTTGTTAATTATCAGTTCAAAATCTTTTTTACAGTGCCTTGCTTTGCACCGTATAAAAACACCCTTGCAGGATGCGTTCTTTTTATCATATAAGATATTTTGCTCGTATCCACAATGGGGGCATTTTACTTTTGTCTTTTCAATTTTAATCACCTCCCGCATAGCTGTGCAAACATCTGCTCCAGAGCTATCATTTCCTGATCATAGGTTTCCGTCGGCATTGTTTCTGCTTTCCGGTTTCTCCAGGCATCATATATGCGTTTCTGGTCCTTGTTAAAGTTCTTGATAACATTCTTGTCTGTCTCTGATCGGATTGCTACCATACGCCCCAGTGGAGTTTCCGGATCGATTCCGGAAATCAGGGACTTAAACTCATCCCAACTTACGGACTCAAACTCTTTTGTGCGAATACGCAACCCGTACTGCGATAGAAAACTGGAAATGATTAAATCCCAGTCTTCAAATAAATCGTAGTACGGGTCACTGCTCTCCCTGGTTGTTTACTTCTCCTACAATTAAACCAACAGCTTCCTGGACGACCACAATCAAATCGGTAAAACCAAGCCCCAGCTTTTCAATTTCTTTTTTGGATTTCTCTGGAAACATCATGTCATAGGTTTTTAAAATCTCATTTACCCCCGGATCATTAGAACCCATAAGTCCCATAACCTTTAACATGGTGGGAGCATCTGCGTTTACTTCCAGTTTCTTTCCTTTAATCATCAAAGAGGGATTTCCCTCGAATGTAAGTTTCTCTGTGATATCAATCATTTTTGCCATATCTATATCTCCTTTCAAAAAAAGCCAGGTCTTAATCTCCTGGCTCTACATCTGGTTCATTATTTTCTTCTGGTTCTTCCATTTTCGCGGATTGCACAGGATCTACGCCCCCGCTGGGGTAAAATTTGGCTTACCCTTACATTTCACTTCAAACTCCAAAGCGTCTACCGCTGTACTGTCTCCACCTGCAGGGGTGGTCACATTGATAATCGCATCAAAAGACACCTTGGCCCCCGACGGCATTTCCCACTCAAAAGGTGCGACCGTATCATTTCCGGATTTCCAAGCAAGGCTTGCCACGTAATCATTTCCCGGATCTCCGTAAGTACGCTTTCCTTGAAAAGAGAATGACAGCTTCTTGCTGGTCATCATGGCATCTCCCCAACCTCCATGCTCCATGGAATTCCACTCCTCTACTCCGCCCTCGATACTTGGGGCAAAGTTCGTTAAGTTAGCAATCGTTGCCATAGTATCCTTAAGCCCGTTTAAGCCGACATTGAACTTGTTATCATAAACTGGATATACCTTTGCTGCTTCCGACATAAATCTCACCTGTTCCTTTCATAAATAAAATCCAGCCAAATCACATATTCATACACTCCTGTATCATCTGTCCCTATGTCCTGTGGTTCAGGAACCATCAAGCTCAGATAATTGATAGACGTATCTCCTATTGTGAGGCTGGTTATACTTCTTAGTTTCTCAAATAAGTTATAAGCCGCTCTCTCCGTCTCGTCCTTGCTTTTATTCCAGTGGATCAGGAGGGAAATCGGCTTTGTATCGTAGGTGGTGCATTCTAGTCCACCAATGGCAATATTGGGGCTGCCACTTACTGGTCGGCTATAAACACCAATGGATTTCTGCTTTTTATTATCCAGCTTTCCAATATAGACATTATCGTCTGCAGCAATGTTCAGACTGGATATATACTGGCGTACATCTTTTAAAGACAGCATCACACACCACCTACTTTCTTGTAAAATTTCTTATATGCATTGGGAGCGAAATCCGCCTTGCTTCCTCCTGGCTCCCAATCCTCATACCAGTGCGCCTTTGCGTTGGGATTCTCGTCAGTCTGAAAATTATATTCCGGATGAAAATATAATCGCCTTGCATAAGGGGTACTGGTCACAAGTTGTACCTTTCCTTTGGAAGAATCGGAATAATCAGCAAAGAAACTTTCCCCTTGAAGATTACCTGTATCAAACGGCATAACCTGGGCTTGAATGATCTCTGTGTGTAATGCTTCTACAGTCATTTCCAAAGCGGTTACGGCGGCCTGAGTCAGCTGTCGGATCCGTGGCATATTCATTTTCACTGTAGATTTAACCTGCATCAGATTACCTCCAAGGTGCAAAAGTTTACGGTACCGTCAGGATTCCGGTTCTTTGTTCCCTGCTCAATCCGCCTCTCGTGACCAAATACAGTAACGGTACCCCCGCTTAAGGTTGGGAAGTCTGGCGCGATGTCACCAGGGAACATGGCTGTGCCGGTTATTTGGACCAGCTTCTTTTCCGCTGTGAGGATTGTCTTCGACCGATCCTGAAAATTGCATTTCAAATCCAGATCAGCCTTGTATTTCGGTTCTCCCAGATTGTTAGTTTCCTCACTTTCTAGTTGAACATGAATATCTGTCCTGCACAGGCATTTTGGTACTAAACATGGGTATTTCATAACTTCACCTCGCTATCCTATAGCATAGGCCTGTCTGAGACAGCTGGGCATATACGTCTCGCTTCATGGCAATTCCTTTATCCGTGAATACATTCCACCCCTGGCCAAACTGCATTGATGTTCCATTGATACTATAACTGGATAAAACCGTATCAATTACTTCCGAATTTTCATGTTCAAATTCCGCCTGAAGACATACCACTTCCTGAATGACTTCCTTTTGAAACTCAGTCAAATTGGAAAATCCCCGACCCACAATTCGATTGTAAGTCAGGGAATCAATATGGCGGCTGGCTTGACGAAGCGCTCTTTCCAGCTCATCTTCTGGTACCGTGCTGCCTTGATAGGTTTCTTTGTAAAAATCCGGCGTTACATAGGGGACATAAGGCATATTACTCACCCGCTTTCTGGCCCGCAGATTTTCCTTTCTTTACTTCCTTATCAGGTTCTTTTTCTGCATTTTCTTCCGGGACTTCGGGAATCTCCTCTTGAGGTTCCCTTTGATCTTCCGCAGGATCTTCTGATTCTGGCAGACCCTCTACTTCATAGCCATGACTTTTGAACCAATGTAACAGGCGGGGATCCTCTGTCTCCCCCACACCGTTGCAAAAAGGTACGCTGGCAGACGTACCTGTATACTGTTTGTTGGGTGCAAATACTTTCATGGAAACTCCTCCTTATTTTACTTTGATATTACGGAATGCTCCGGCCGCCTTGGAAGCCTTTAAGGCGATTGCTGCATTCATCTCCACTTCACCAGTCTTTACTGCCCCCGCTGTGGTAAAGTCAGGAAGCCAGGTCTGAACTGGCGCTACTCCTGCGAAGGACACACCATGGAGTCCGTCAAGCGCCAGTCTTGCTGCAAAGAGGGAAGTGGTTCCTTTGGTTGCGTCAATGTCCACAACTTCATTATTGGTTCCCGGCTTTGCTCCCAGATCTACAAAAGGAATATTTCCATAGACTTCCACATTGGTTCCCCAGTCGCTCTTTGTCACCTGATACATGGAGGCACGCCTTGCGCACGCTCTCAGTTTAGAGATCAGTTTGGTATTACCGGCAATGAATGAGGGTTCCCCATCAAGTCCGCGAAGGAATTCATCAAGCATATCCAGGAAGTACTGGAAATTATCTGTCACCAGCTGGGATGTGGATAAGTCAATGACAGATGCTCCAGTATTGTACTCTGTGGAGCTACCAGCCAGGGCTTTTTCCAGACCATCAAAAGCATTGCTATCCACCGCACTGTCACCGTTAATAAATGTATCATTAAACAACGCCTGAGCTGCCTTGATCTTCTGGGACTGCTGAAGCTCTAACTCAGATACGATACCGCCCATATTGGCAATAACACGGTCGATCTGATAGGATCCACCAAATACCTTAATATCCACGGAATGGCGTTCCTTAGTGACTTCATGGGGCGTATATTCCTTATTGATCTCACGGAACTGCGCCGTAGGCTGTGTTTTCAGTCTGGTGTAGGAATAGGTTGGGGTTGCTCCGCCTCCTGTTGGGGAAACGGCATCATCGAAAGTTATATGATCCAGGATCCAGTTGGATTTTCTGAATTCATCAATCACCCCGATCTGCAGGTCGTCCTGCACATTTTTTCTTGCTTCTTCTAACGTAATAGCCATAGTCTTTTCATCTCCTTAATTTTTATTTGGAAGGCATCTGCGCCTGAAGCTTTGCTTCAATGGCCGATTTCATATCCACCTTGCCGTCATCAGTTTTAGTTCCTCCCTGTGTCTGCTGACCGGGTGCACCCAGAGGACGGAAACCAGTATTTTTTTGCTGCTGAGTTGTTGCCTCTTTAAACAAGAAAGGTTTTGATTCCTTGATGGACTTTAACTGCTCCTCCAAACCAGTAACCTTTCCATCGTCAGAAAGAATCAGTTTAGACTTGTCAAACAAGCCAGTTACCAGATCTGCGTCCTGAGCAGACTCAGCAATGGTCAGCTTAATGGCAGTGGAAAGCTTCAGCTCTTTCATATCTGCTTCATTTTTCTCCACGGCTGCTTTATTTTCAGCCTGCAGGGTTTCGATCTGCTTTTTCAGTTCCGCATTGTCCCCGCTGTTTTTCTTCAAATCTTCCAGCTGCTTATCCCTGTCCTTGATATCCTTTTCAAGCTGTCCCTTTGCCTGATTGGTTGTGTCATAATCAGTTTTAGGTACATAGGACTCAAGTTCCTTTTTTGAAGCCTCTGCCGCTTTGGCTGCCTGTTCCTCACTAATTCCCAGTGCGATAAATTCTTCTTTTTTCATGATCTCATCCTTTCTATGCAATAAAATAACGCCCAGGAAATCCCGCGCGCTTTATCAGTAATGATATTTAATTATATCGGATCCTCTCTTATCCGGTGCATACTGCCTCCGATCTGTTGCGACGGTCGCAACTTTTAAATATAAAAATACCACCAATCCGTTAATGGGTCAGTGGTATCAGCCATTCATTACAATATCCCCTTCTTCATAATGCTTAAGGATCTCCAACTCTCCCAGTTCTTTCAATCTGGTAGGAAATTCTTTCTGCTTTTCCAAATCTTCCGTAGACAAAACACAAGTGTTTGGAAAATACTCTTCAAATAGTTGATGTACTTTACCTTCATTTTCTGGATCATGAAGCCACTGTTTCGGAATGTAAACCATTATTTTATTCCCTCCTTCCACATAGCATTTACTATAACGTTTGAAAATATCACACGCTCATTCGTGCTTAAATTATCCAGCGATATTCCATGGTCAATCTTTAATAATGCGTTTTTCAGGTCATCTTCCATCATGTCCTCATACTGCCGCAGTTTGGGATTATTCTCAAAAAACTTATCAAGCAACTCCTTTTTATGCAGTTCAATGCTTTTATAGTATTGTTTATAATAGCTTCGTTCATCAAAATTCACAGAGAAAACATCATCATATAGTTGTTCCCAAACACCACTATTCCCAAGAAGACGATCTCTCCATGCTATCTTTCCAAAGTCCATCGCGTTATTGCAATTTTTAAACTTAGGCAGCCTTTTAAGCCTGGGAAGAGTCTTTGCAAGAATATCTCCATAAGCCGGTGCAAGCTTCTCCCCAATACCGTACAACCCTGCAGCATGATGGGCTGCCACCTCTGCGAAAGTCTCCTCCATAATGCGCCATTTTTCACTTGGGCGACCATTCTTTACTGCATCCCATTTTCGTCCATGTAAGGACAAGTGATAGGATTCATGAAAAGCTGTTTTTATTTGATAAGGCCGGGAGCGTTCATCATTAGATTGGAGCGCGTATTCTACATACTCACAAATACCTTTATCAGCCTGAAGATAATAGCTACACCCTCCTCTGGCATCCATTTTCCGAAGTTTCACCGGTATGTTATTACGTTCATTTCCTAACCGATCTATCAGCTGCTCTGCAAATACTTTTCTGTCCTGAGTTGAATTGATACTGTCCATGGTAGGGAGTTGATCGATAACAAGGTTTTTAAAAGCTCCTTCCTGTATTATATCAGTTTGCGATGCTTTTGACCATTCATCTGCTTTATTTTTGTATTTTTCTTTGTTTTCTTTATCAAGAGAATACTGTGTCAACTGCCCATACTTATCCGCCTGCCTTTTGGTGTATTGATGGTCCTGTTCCTGTTTATACTTTTGATCAATAGCTCTCAACTCTTTTTTTGTCCAAGTGTCTTCTGCCGTAGATATCCCAGGGAAATATGTGCTGTGACTATCCTTGCACCTTGGGTGATAGAGTCCTCTTGCAATGGCGGCACTCATAAGGGGATAAGGCCCATCAGAAGCCTTGCCTCCACTCCAGACATCATCGATGAGAACTTTTCCTACAAACGGGAGGCACTTGGGACAGGGGTTTCCACGCTTGTTCACAATCACGGTGCTGATTCCCCATTCCTGACGCTTCTCCCCTTCTCCCTGCAAATAGGCTCGCTTACTGGCTGTCCGGATTGCCATGTCTGCATAGTCTGACAGAGCATGGCGTGCGCCATTCTTATACTCCACGCAGTTAAGCCCACGGGAAAGCATATCCTTGGTAGCCATATCCACCGCTTTTTTATAAGTACCGGCTCCGGAGTTGGCATACACCTGGGCATTAAAAATAGCCTTACGATACTGGTCATTTGCCATTCGCAAGACTGCTGTTTCTGCTTTCTTCATATCGTCACTGGTTGCCTTGATCAAAGCTTCCAGTTTCCGGGTATTTAGTTTAAAAAACTCTGCCTGCATAGCTACCGAAGCGGGCTTATAGCTTTTGAATCCATTCTTGATAGCTCGGAGGATCTGCTCCTCCTGCTTCAATCCTCCCTGCTGTCTGGCCTGCCAGATAAGTTCCCCGATCTGAGCATTGACGCTTTTAAACTGTTTGCTGTACTTTTTTTGATTTTCCAGTTTATATTTTTCCAGAGCCTTAAGCTGCTCCGTCTGCCACATGGACCAGTCATATCCTTCTTTAAGTTCCTCAGCTTTGTGCCGGTTCATATTCCGGATCATAGAGGCGATAAGTTCCTGTTCAATCGCTTCAAAAGCGGCGGAAATATCATACTCATTCATGGGATCACCTGCCGTTTGCTAAGACTTTAAATCCCTGCTTTTTATATTCCTGTGTCTTTTTCTTTAGTTGGGTGATACTATGGCATTTATCTATGACCATTAGCGCATGACCGTCCTTTTCAACGGCATATATTCCAAATGGTACCTCTGGCTTTGCCACTTCATCAAGAAACCTCTGGTACTCCGCCTGACCCATTTTGTATGGTTTGTTCCCGATTTGAACTATCATCCACCTTCACCCCTTCCGTATTTAGTCCTGGCTCTTCTGTCTCAAAGATCCCCTGCTCAATCTTGATCCGCTTGACTTCCTCTGCCTTTTCATCTTCTGTCAGGGTATCGCCATACATTTCATCTATGGATTTCTCTATACTCATGACTCCACTGGTTCGGGCCTTTCCCACCGTCTCCACAACAGCATCAAAGCCTGGAGCTGCGTACTCTCCAAATTTGACGGAAACTTTATACTCACCAGGAGCCTTTTCCTGCATCTGGTCATAAGTCATTATGACTTTACTAACAAGCTCCGGAAGGACCTTACACAGCACCTTAACAAGGGTTCCTCTGGTGTGTGTGGTGATTTTCTCCTTTTCCCTCTGACTGTCTGCATTGTCGGTCTTCTTAAGATCAATACCAAGAGTGGCCGGAGAAATGATACCCTGCAGCACCAGATCCAGAAAGGAGGTATAGCTGTTTAGATACGCTTCGTATGATATCTGGGGCTGAACTACTTCAATTTTATCACTGTAGCTTTCTTTCTTTACTGCTCCAATGGCTATGTAATCGTTGTCAAACTCATTTGGTTCTATCAGCTGTCCAGTATTGGGATCTCTGGGAACCATATCCTCCGGGATATACCGGTTTACTCTACCCTTTCTAACAGCATCAAGCCACTGGCTAATCACTTCGTCCAAAGCGTCCAGATCATCCGTCTTACCCTCAAACAGCGCCTTGCCTCTTCCCTTCCACTTGCTTGATGTGAAGAAGATTAGGGGTACTCCCATGATGTAATCCCCATCATAGCCGGTGTCTTCATAAATTGCCGTCTCCGGAAGAGTCTTAAGCGGAACTTCTCCACCGGCATCATCAAATAGTTTATAAAGCACATACCCTTTCCCGTAAGTCTCCTCTAAGCGGTATTCCTTTTCCTTGTTATCTGGATATGAGTAGCTTGTCGAGAAGATAATTTCACTAAACCTGCCCCGCAGGTATTTATACTCCACCCGGTCCGCTTCGTAAAATTCTATGACCGGATATTTACTGACCTGATCCAGACTTATTTTAAATGCTCCATCACCGGTTGACAGCGCACCGGCCACCGCTTCACCTAAGAGTCCTTCAAAGTTGTTATCCTCTGCAATCTCATCCCATAGTTCCTTTAAAGGCTGGCTGTCTCCTTTTTCTCCGAAGCTGATATCATTTAGATCTGCGGTTATGATATCTTTAAACCGATCCACCACGATTCCCACAATGCCAGAATGAATCTTTCTTACCTTCCTGTATGGAACGGAAGCCCAGAACCTTGCCTTAAATACATCACAGTAGGCAGTCTGTTTAAAAAACTGCTCCAGCTCTGAGGGATCTCCACGGTACCAGATCTTATTCTTTAAGACATTACCCTGAAAGGATAGCGGTTCCTTTATAACCACCTGCCTCTCTTTTGCTCCTACAATCTTAAGCAATTTAAAATACATATCCTTAAACCAACCCACTTATGAAGCCCTCCTTCCTGTTCCGATTTTTACTTCGTATGGCAGCCATGCGTACTGCACGCTGTTTACCATGTGATCGTTTCTGTCTTCTGGTGTATTGTCCTTGTCTTCCAGCCAGCTATATACTTCAAGCTCCCGGATATAATTTGAGCAGGTATCCACAATATAGAAACATGGCTTTGCTCCTGCATCGGCGAACCAGTTTAACTGATTGATGATACGGTCAATGATCTGCTCTTTCTTCCATGCATCATTAAAATTGTAAACACAGCCATTCAAGCGCTTATATTTTAGAAACTCCGTTATGGTTGCCTGATCTGCAGAGTCGATAAAGGTATCTCTTGCAAATCCCCATTCGTTCCGGTTGCGATCAAGGAAATCAATATAGTTATGGACCGTATCCGTAGGGGCCAGAGGCGTTCCCAAGTCTGCATTGTTGTACACCTTCTCGTCAAGTACATAGCAGTTCCCCCGGTTCGTGATCCCGATAAAGCTCATGGAAATCGTATCCGGTGACTTCTGGGAATAGGACGTATCAAGCCCTGCAGAAAAGTGTACAAACCATTCTGTATGATGGCGGTCATTTTGGTTTCGTATAAACTGCTTTGCATGAGCTTTACTAACCACATGCTTTTTCCGATCAAAGTTCGGGAAGATCAGGCCCGTTGCCTTGCCTCGTAAGCCCTGGATCTTGTTCTTCCAGATCTTCGTGCCTTTTGGAGTATTCCGGATAATGTTTTCCAGCTTCTCCTTTGACAGACCCAAATTATGGGTAAAGGAAAAGAACCAATGCACCCAGCCGGGCTTTGGTTCCTCTCGTAGTTCTTCCAGTATTTCTTTGGGTGTCTCTTCCCTCCATTCAGGAAGCGGACGGGAGCAGTTAATATATTCTTTGTAGACCGAAAGGTTTGGATCGTCAGGGTTAAGCGTTCCCATCAGGTAATCACACCGCATGGCTGACTCTCTTACAAACTCAATATCGGCTGTGTTGATCTCATCAATATACAGGCAGCCATACTGGCCGCCCAGGGCTTTCTGCCACTTCTTTTTGTCTCCATAGCCCATGACATAGATCACCTTGTCACCAGACGATGTATGAAAGAGAATGTGGGGAATCTTATCGTCCTTGGTTCCGTTACCGTTGTATTCAGTCAGGATCCCGAAGTCATCTATAATCCCCAGATCCTTGTTGATGATGTTCTTCTCAGCAGTACCGGTATCCTTTGCTGCTATGATGTGCAGCTTCTTGGGACTCTCCGCAACCTTAAGCATGAATTTAAAAAGACCAACCGTTGTTTTACCCGCAGCTGTTGTCCCTTCGAGAAATTCCACCGGAGCATCGTGTTTAAGAAAGGCCTTGTACTTCTCTGACAGAAGCAGACGTTCATTGCTCATTATCCATCACCACCACGCATTTGATTGATCAGATCGTCAAGCTTTGTCTTCTCTGTTTCCAGGGTGCCGGATACCTCCAGTTTATCCTTAAACATTCCCAAGTGCCTGCCGATCAGCTCCAGGGCTTTCCCTTTATCGTTCAGCTTAATCTCAATACCGTTTGCACCTTCTTTAATTCCTGCAATGGCACCGATCTTTTCACTTGGAATATCTTCTGTTTGCTTAACTTTTACATAGGGACCTTCAATCGTTACATAATCTGTAACATTGGCGAATCCAATCTTCGCAAGCTCCTTTAAAACCATGTCTTGGGTGATCTCAGTACGTTTTTCCCGATCTTTCATGCGTTTCTGGATATAATCCTCAACCTTAACATTTCTTAACAATCTGGCTCCTGCAGCTGAGGCTGTTTCATCATTCTTGACCTTTGGATAAGCCACCTTGTAAGCCCTGGTAGCATTAAGATCAATCAGGTATTCATCTGCAAATATTTTCTGCTTGGCTGTTAATGCCATCAGTCTCACTTCCCTTCTAATCGTGTTTGTTTTGTGGAAATTGAAAAAAGACAGCCTAAGCCATCTTTTATCACTAAAAATTTCTCCATATTAGTATTGCTAACACTAGAAAAACTATTGTAAATACTCCAGTTGCAATTCGTGCTCCTTTATCTCCCCATTTTTCCTTAAGCCAACTATTTGCCCCTCTATGTTGATGTTCAGATAGCCAATCCCAATTAAATATAACTAAGAACATCATAACAATTGAATAAATAATTATACAAAACAAAGTAAAATCATACATGCCTTATCCCCTTTTGTTTTCTTATGTTTTCTTATATTTTATACCATAATTAGGTAAAAAGGAATATTGAAATTCAATCGTTTCATTTTGGGTATTAAAAAAGAGACGGGGTTGGCCGCCTCTGTAGAGTTAATTATTCTTGTGTTATTTACTTATTTGCTTGACTTTGTATAATTTCTGAAACAACCTTTGCGGCAAAATCTTTTGCCTCATTCCAGCCCCACGCTGCCGTTTTTTGGCTTATATCCTTCATTTTTTCGAGACCAGACTTTTCCGGCTGGATATTTAGTTTATTTTCCACATAATTTAAACCATATGGAGTCATCATGGTATGGACCATATGAGCCATAAGCGTCTCTCCACCTCCTCGAATAAATTTTATCCCCCTTATCAAAGACTCATTTTCCAGTTTTTCCAACGAAGTTAAAAATACTTTTTTTTCCATTCCTACTGACGCAGCAGTTATTTGTTCCATATCTGGAATATCTTTTTGATACTCCATATATATTGCAACCAATACTTTTTGCTTAGAATCAAAATCCATTTCTAAGACCCCCTTTTTTCTTTCATTTTACAACAGATTTAAGTAAAAGAAAACACCCATCGACATAAAATCAACAGGCGTTCTTAAAAAGGAGAATAAGTATAAATGGAAATCAATCGGAACACCCGGAGTCGGACCGGGATCTCCCTCTGGGGGGAAAGGGGGCTGCCATCATGTGTTCCGCGCCCCAGTATTGATGCGTTCAATACATCGAATTCTAAACGTGCTTTCTATCCGATTTGAAAAGCCATGAAGAAAGGCATAAGAACGTCGGCTTTAATCAGCTGCCAAACTGTTATACCCGGCAACCATAGGGGGATTGCAGTCCATGTCGCGCCGTCAACACCAACTGCATGAGGGTTTCGGTTTCCAAACCATTTTGTTAAGGCAGTAACATTAAATTAAGTCACTTGTGACTACCCCTGAAGTAGACTGCCACTCTCCGGCGCTTCATACATTCATCATCTCAGAGAAATACAGGACGGAAATACTTATGCATATCCATCTGGCTCCTGCATGGTATCATACTACCATTATTTTAACGAACATGACCGAACATTTCTAAATTTCTCCAAAAAATCTATTATTTCTCATTCTGCACCCGTCCTCCGTAAACCTTACCCGCCGCTTCGGAAACATTCGATTCATGGACTGCGCCACTTTCCACCAAGGAAGCCCATCTATGTAATACAACCGGAACATGGTCCTTACCTCACTCTTGGGGATAGATTCAATGTATTCCTCTGCCTGAGTCATAAGCTCCAGTAGCTCAGTCTCTTTGATGTCCAGTACTTTCTGGAGTCTTTCAATAGCTGCCTTTTTCCGGTAATGTTCTGGTGTTGGATATCCTGTGATCTTAATACTTCCGTAAGTTCCATCAGATCTGGTCCCTTTCACAGAATCCGAAACGATACCCAGATTTCTAATCTGCTTTTCCAATTGCTCCTTGCGCCGGCGAATATCCTTGATTTCTTCCCTCATCTCACAATACTGGACCAGTATTTCTTTGTCCAAACCTTGTCACCTCCCTGTTGTCTTTTTCTTCTTTCTACGTTTCTTTTGCTTATACAGTTCTGCATAGCTCATGGTTGCAGTCCTCTTCGGTTCCGTAAGGCTCTCCACCTGAACGAGGTGAGGAAACTTTCTAACCACAATCATCTTCTCTGATTCAACCCGCACACCCCGAACGAAGTCTTTCCGGTAACTCTTGTAAGCGAACTTGTCCCCTACTTTCACAGACTGCTTAAACTCTGCCAGCTCACGCGTTGTGATACCTGTATCCTCCTGATCCGGCTCTGACTTCTCAGATGCAATCGTTCCCATCATTTTGAATTCATACCGTTTCCCGTAGATTCTTCCCTCACGGGCGTAATCTCTTATTGCCTGTCGGGGTATAGAAAGCAGATTCTCCCACTCCTTAGTGGTATGTTCTCCTAATGGTTTCCCTTTATCGTATACAGCATATAAAGTTTTAAGTGCCATCTGCTCTGCCTCCTCTCCTCCTCTGATAATAAACACCCGTACTGAATAAATGTCCCTGACCCTTACAATCACAGGTCGCACGCTTGCAATCAGACGGCCAGTGCTTCCTGCAGATCAGGCATATCTTTTCCGTAACCGCAGGCTGTATCCCTTCTGGGTGTTCCCGTTTCTGTCTCGGTGGCTTCCTTAACTTCGGATCCGGACACAGGCTTGTATATGTATAAGCTGGCATCTGCGCACTGAAACTCATAACCGACGGTGCCTTTATAGCTGCATCCGCCTCGGCCTGTATGCGGCTGTTTACACTGGCTCTGTCTGCTCTGCAGTCTTTTGATGATTTTCTCAATGTATCCCTCCTCTGGAAAATTTCAGCTCATTCTGTTAAAATTGTATTTCTGTTTTTCTCAATAATTATGTAACACCAATATAAACAACTAATATAATGCTAGTAAAATATATACTTAAAATTGATTTTATAAGGAGTTAAAATTATGAATATAAAATCTGTTATTGCTTATCGTATTGATGACATTATTAACGTTTTAGTTCTAGCTGACCTACCACGTCCGTGTGATTATGCCAGAATTTATGGCACATATCCTGGAAATATATATCATGTTGCGGATCCCGGCAAAGCAGAAGTATTTATTGAATTTTATGAGAGTCCAGAACCATGTTCTACGATTATTCAACCATGGTTATCAAGTGTACAAATAAAAGACACTGCTTATAACGAAGTGGATGTCTTCGTTGATGGTGGAGGCGTAGTATCTGTTCCAATATTTAATTATTCTATGCCTCAACCCACAACTTACCATCTATGATAAGTTTACCGGTTCAAAATTCATCCACAACGTCTCCACCCTCGGAAGACTGTTCTGCGCTCTGGCCGGAATCTGTATTTTCCTCCAGCCTTTCAAATAACAGTCATACAGTTCACAGTCATATCCGGAAATCATGACCTTAGCTTTGCTGAAGATCACCGTCATCAGTAGCTTCTCATGATCCGGATCAGACATTTCATACCTATACTGCTCCCGGCTTCTCGTGGACAGTACATAAGGCGGATCCAGGTAGATCAGGACGTTATTGTGATCAAACGCTCTGATCAGCTCCAGCGCCGGCTTATTCTCAATCTGTACGCCTTTCAACCTGATCGCCATTTCTGCCAGTGATTCCGGAAGACGATTCCAGTTCCGGACTGCATAGGCAGCTTCCCTGCCGTGAACATCTTTCTTCCAGCCACATTTCTCAGTTAGGCGAAAGCCGTGGCTCTGCATTGATCTGACTGCAAAGTACCCTGCCTTTTCCACCGGTGACTGTGGCTCCTTTACAAAGGATTCATCATATACCTGCCTGGAATACGGCGTATATGTAAGCCAGTCCTGCAGCTCCTGACAGCTTTCCGGATTCTGAATCACCCGGAAGAAATTGACCACATCACCATCAAGGTCATTCACCGTTTCAATCTTGGAAGGAGGTTTCTCAAAGAACATACCCCCTCCTCCAAAATACGGATCAAGATAGCTGTGATGCTCTGGCATATTTTCAATTATCCAGGAGGCAATCCGTTTCTTGCTGCCGGGATAATGTAATAATGATTTCATTCAAGCCTCCTGCTCTGGCTCAATTCCCACAATCTGGTCCGCCAGCTCCCTTGCCAGCTGATCCCATGAGGTAATATATCCAGCTTTTTGTAGATATCTATAAATAGATTCGACCAACGCATAGTACCAGTCACCTTTCTTCAGGAGTTCAGATCTTACTATCTCCACCGCTACCTGAAGCTGACATGCTGCGTTATATGTATTCAGTATATTGCAGATATGATCTCCCATCTGACAACCTCCGCAGATCTTGTTAATTCCTCCTGATCACTGATTTCTCCGGGAAACCGGCACAGGTGATCACATACATGCTCCATCATCGGAGTGACGATCTCTAACATTTCATTCTCTTCTACCAACTTAAGCTCCTTTCTCTTTCTGGCAATAAAAAAACTACCAGCTTAATACTGATAGTTAGTAGTTTTTCTTAGAATAATTCAATTTAATTGGTACACAATACTTTCAATTTTCTTATTTTTCTCGTCTTAATTTTTCCTTTGGCGGCTCTATTTCATTTGCAAGTGTATGCTCAGTAAGTTCTGAAAGAATTATAAGCTTTTTATTTACAATCGGTCGCATGCAATTGGGCAAGTGCTCTTGGTGTGCTCTGTGAATAGCTACACATTCTTTACAATTCCCATGATATCTGCAAACCTTTTTGCATGAGCAATGATCCTTTTCTTTATACTCTTCCCGAAATTGTGCCGCAAATTCTTCCTGAAGCTTTAAGCCTTCTTCCCTGTTTCCTTGATGAAAAGCTTTCATAGCTTCTTTCTCTTTATCATTTTCATCTATAATCATAATAATTCCACCTTTATAAATCTCTTTTAATTATAATTTTAACTCAAATACTACTAACTATCAATATTAAGTTTTCAACGTACAATATTCCTTTCACAATCTCTTCACAGATCCATCAAATTCCCGTCACAATTACCCGGTATATTAATACTTGTAAAGAGGCAAACAACCTTTCATATAAATACTTTTTTTTCATACTTCAGCCGGTAGGATTCCCCCGATCTTGCCGGCTCCTCCCTTTTTCAGGCAAATCTAAGCTGCGCCTGACTGTCATCTATCCTCATATTCGGAGTACGCTCTCCTACCTTCAGATATGGACATGCTGTATAACAAAGCTTTTCTGCCATCAGAGGAACAACACTATTACCGATTTTTTCAACTTGCAGAGTCTTGGGATAAAGCTTTCCGTTTGGCATCTTAAACTCAATAATATAATCTTTCGGAAAACCCTGACCCAGTTTCAATTCTTCAGGCTTCAGCATTCGAAACCAGATATCAGCGATCTGATATGTCACTCCATCTATTGCTACAAGGACAAGCCCGAACCGGTCTTTTGTGACAATGGTGCCTATTGGCTCGTTCAGGCTTTGACCGATTCCATGACCGTAATACTTAATCAGGAAAGCTGATACCAGTGCAAAATGTCCGGGGGAAGTAGTGATTGTATGTATTGGTTCATTAACACTCTGACCGGTTCCTGTTTTATAAAACTTTGACAGAAAGCAGGTTACAAGCGCATAACGGTTCGATGTATCAATCGTCTGTATGGGGTCTTTCAGGCTCTGTCCACGTACTTCACCTTTTGTTGTTTCGGAATGATACTGTATCAGGAATGGAGCTGCCAATTTACCAGGAAGAATAAAACGGTTTGGATCATCAACTACAAACTTTTTAATGCCCGCTGCTATACGGCTAAGCGTTTTATCTTTAAGTGGTCGCTTTCTGGTTAAAATGGAGCTGCCTAAATCAGTAAAATCAATATCCTGACTGATCGGCTCCCAGGGCTTCATTCCCTTTGTGCCATCCTTTGAATGAGTTTGTTCCGGCCAGACAATAGGCCTTCCATCAGATCGAAACTGTCCATACCATCGCTCTCTGGTTGTATGAGCTCCATAATCTGCCGCAACTAAGACCCGACATTCAAACTCATAACCAAACTCTTTCATAAGGCGAATAAATTTATTGTAATACTCTCCTTCTTTGGCTTTGATCGGCTTATTGTTTTTGTCTAAGGGTCCCCATTTCTGGATCTCCTTAACGTTCTCCATCATAATCACTTCCGGAACTTTTCCCGTTGCTTTTAAAATCAATTTACACTGTTTCCACACTCCCATTGGAAGAATCCGTAATCCCCGCTCAATCGGTTTGGATCCCTTCGCATTCGAATGAGAAGTACAATCAGGACTCGCCCATACGAAGCTGACTTTCTGTCCCCAGGTAAGGAACTTGTCAATTTTGACTCTCATAATATCTTCCGTGAAATGGTGCGTATATGGGTGATTGTATTTGTGCATTGCTATTGCAGCGGTATTATGATTAATTGCATAATCAAAACATCTGCCCCATGCCATTGTGCCTCCTACGCTCACCCCTCCACCGCCGCAGAAATAGTCTATAATTACATCTCTCATTTTTGAAAGGAGCCAGGATATCCTGTCACGGTGGCCACCGCTCCAGCCTCCTTTCAGTTTTAATTAACTTGTTGCATTTCCCGGTACACAATCAAAATGTATGTGCCGCTCCCTCTGTCCTCTGGGTTTTATGCTCACATGATCCCCATGGATCTCCTTACCGCAGATATAGCAGATATGTATTTCCTGTTGTGGGACACTGGTTTTTGATTTAGCTGGCATTCTTTTCACACCCTTTCACAATCCCGTGAACAATCTCCCGCAGCTGACCGGCATATTCAAGGACCAGATCTGCATCCTGATGAACGAAAGCTGCCTGACTCGCCTTTTTCATGATTCCGGATTCCCTGATTGCTGTATTGATCTCCAGATATTTCTGATCCGCCTGGGAACGTTCAATTTGCAAACCATCAAGTATCACATCCTGAAGAATCTCCCTTGTCATGCACTGTATCTTTTGCGTGAGCTGATCATATCCCTTCCGGTATTCCGCCTTTAATTGCTCCAGAGGTATGTTTTCCTTATTGCGTTTCAGTGTTCCAAGCAAGGACCGATACTCATTTATTGCTGTTTCTGTCATAATTCCTCCGATTTATTACAACAATTACAATTTGACATAGCGTTTTGTAATCTTTTTACACCTCTCAAACCCTTGGTTTTACTACGTTTTTTAAGAAAGATTACAAAATTACAAGATTACAAATTATTTTTCCTCGTACGTGCGTTGTGTGTGAATTGTTTAAATTCCAAAAAATATATGTGCTTACGTGTAAGGTATAAAAAGTTTGTAATTTTTGTAATTTTGTAATTTATACCCTCTAGCCCGCATAAAACCTACATTCTTAGATTACAAAACCCACTTATTAATTTGTAATCTCTTACTGAAAATTGTAATTTTTTTTACTTAAAAGGTAATTCCCCATCCCTTACAGCCATAAACTCGGTTTCTTTTTGAATGTTATCAGCTACATTAATACAAGCACATCTGGCAGATTTTCCGTATACATTTGTTGATTTATACAGATTCCCCTGGCTGTCTTTAGTAAGCCGACCATTCTGATCAAGCCAGGACAGCAGTGCCTTAGGATTAAATCCTCCGTCTTCACATATTTTTTCAAAGTTATTTCGTATTATTCGAACCTCATCCCCTTTGATGGAACCAAGACAGGGATCGGATCCGCTTTCGAACTTCGCCTGATTACTGACACAATAATCCTGTATATATTCAAATCCACGAACTCCTACATCAACATTTTCTTTGGTATGCAGGTGTTTTTCTATGTCTGCTACAGTTAAAGCTCGTCCGTCACAAAATATCCACTCCGTTGCCAAAGCATCGGCGGTCAGAATTGCTGCAGCGGCCATGGTTTGCTTTTCAGTCGAGGAAGTTCCTAGTTCTTGGTAGAACTGCTTATAATAATTCTTAGCCTTCTCTTTGGCACCTTCTGTTGATAGAAAACCCATGAATAACCGCCCAGCATGACCGTAATTCGTTCTAATGACTTCCAAGAGACCATGGACGTCTTCAAACAACTTTTCTCGGCACTCAATTTCTATGATACGGTTTACAGCTCCTCCACCTGACGCATTATGAGTAATTGGAGATTCCCCGGATGTAATGGTGCAATTCTTCCAGGTGAGGGTATTCTGAAGCCCTCCTGTTTTTGCCCCTCTGGTTTTACCGATGCCCTCACACAGAATATAAACAGCCTGCTCAAAGGATTTCTTATCCTTTACCAACTGGAATTCATCAAGTATTAGAGGGAGATTGTTTACGAATCCAGCCAGCTGCTCCAGACCTACTGGGGTTCCATTAAAGGTCTGAAGGTAACTGGCATCATCGTTCGGATTAGCCCATACGGATACCGCAAGAAGTTGAGCCACTGTCTTCCCCGTCTCGGTCCCTCCCCATAGATGAACAATGAAGTTCAGTTTTCCTATAGTTTTTAGCACAACCGATGCGAAGCTAGCCGCCAGGGCAATCTTAGCTGGAGAGTTGGTTTTTCGAACCTTCCGGACTTCCGAAACCCAGGATTCCAGAGTCCCTTCTAAACACACAGACTGAAATATTTTTCTAAAATTATCCTGACCGTCAAACTCTAAGTTTCCTGTATAGGGGCAGAAATGCCCTGTTTTCGTCCAGCCCAAGTGACTCACTGACTGGACTTTTGGAATGATATCGTGATTAAGATCATCAATATTTTGTAGGTACTCCACCAAATAGGAAGCATTTTTATCCGATACCGATATATCTTTGTCGGCAAGATCTTTTATGCCATTTGCCGTAAATAATGCTTTTTTAGGTGCCACCACACTGCCCCAGGCTCCATAATTCCTACGGAACATAAGACGAAGCCTTACGCTTTCATCTTCAATGTTTACAAGCCTCTGCACGGGTAGGATCGGGTGTGTACAGGCTATGTCAAGCCCCTGTTTGTCGTTACGCCGGACAATGCCCTCATCATTGGCAATCCAGTCTCCTGTGTAAAGCTCTATTGGCTGATCCTTAAAATTGGTGACGTTATTTACAACACTATTCATGCTTTTTTTGTCACCATGTTGCGCAAAATACGCCTTAACCATCGTACCGAAGCGCCGGAACCCTACCTTTTCCGCATTGGCGGCCAGTTCATTAAATAACTGCATGTATCTAAATCCATCGTCCCGGTGAGAGTAAAGGAGCTTATAAGGCTCTTCGGTATTAAATTCTTCCTGGGTGTATACCTTTAAAGGTTCATTCATTCTAAGCTCTTCATCTCCTCTTGCTCTTTGCGGAAACCAGATGTTAAAATCCTGTAATCTTCTTCAAGAACTTGTTTTTTATTAATTACCAACACCCATTCATCTGAGAATGGCTCATAAATCATTTCCAGCTCATCATACATTCGAAGTAACCGGCATACTTCAATTAATTTTCCTAACCTCCATGCCCTAAATACTTCCTCGTATCTACGCGCCCTTTCTCGCTCTCTTTTCCTCATTAATATCTGAGATAGATGTATTTTCTCACCAGAGCGATAATCCCCTCCCAATTCGATGAATGCCTCTTTAAAACTAAGATTGTCCATCATTTGAACAAATGAGAAAATATCCCCGTTTGCGCCGCAGGCGTGACAATGGAAATCCCGGTCATAAATTTTTAATGAAGCCTGCCGATCTCCCGCATGGAAGGGGCATGGAATAAACCCCCTCCTGTTTGGTTGAAAGCCATAGCGCTCCACAATATCCCTCATGCTATATGTATCTTTGATTTCCTCAACGGTCACCAGAGACACCTCCCAGTAATTCAATTATCTTGCTGCCAGTATGTAGTTTGTCACAGAATAAGAACTGGGTATCATATTTACGCTCCATGGTCTTTAAGATCTTTTCCAGCTTCTCGCCGGTGACCGCTTTGGGAGACGTTTTCAATCGTGGATTGTTCCATTCATGGACATCGTCAATGCTCTTGATCTGGTTGCTATGCTCCACCAATATGATCACCTTGACTCCAATTTCTTGCGCTCGTTTCAATTCATCAGTAAACCTTTGATGTCCCTGGCACACGTTGGATGCGACCTCGGTTAAATTTTGCTTCCGGTCTATAATAAGCCTTGGATTGTCAAAATTCATATAATCTCCCACATGGAGCTTGCTAACAAAGTGCTGTACTCCCTGCTGATCAAAGGTGTCCAAGATTTTACGGATTGCCCTGGCTTTTTCTCTGGAATCAATTTGTATCATCATCTAATCCCTCCTTAATTGAAGGGAAGACCTTCGTCTTCGACTCCATCAGGAATGTTCATAAATCCGTCACCGATCGCATTGTCAGGGGAAGGCCTTTCCTCATTAGTGGAATTGTTAGGGTTTTTGGATTCCCCAAATTCTACCTCTCTCGCAATTACGTCCGTTGTATAGATTTTCTGTCCCTCTTTGTTTGTATATGATCCAGTTTGAATGCTACCCTCTATTACTATTTTGCTTCCCTTGTAAAAGTATTTTTCGATAAACTCCGCTGTCTTTCCAAATGCTACTATATTGGGAAAGTCTGCTGCTTGTTCCCCCTCTTTTTTAAACTTCCGATCAACCGCAACTCCAAAACGTGCAACGGTATGACCATTTTCTGAATATCTGACCTCTGGATCTCTGGTCAGTCTGCCTATTAAAATCACTCTATTGATATGTCATTCCTCCTCTATAGTTCATATTCCAGACCTTTACTTGCCATATAAACCGGGCACTCTACCAACTCCTGGACATCCTTCTGAAAAACTGTTTCATTGCTTGTCCGATCTGACAGATGCATAAGACAGACCGTTTTTAACTCATGACTCTGATTTGCTCGAATAAAATCCTTGCAGGTATTAAATTCCATATGTGTAAGCTTAATTCGCTCCTGTAGGCCCTCATGATATGACTGATTTAATAATTCCTGGCTGTAGTTGCACTCTATCATGATGTGATTCAGGCTCTTAAACTTATACCGGATATACTCGGTATCAGTCGCAAAAAGCAATCTGCCTATTTCCGAATGTTCAATTAAAAATCCGGTACACGACACATCATGTACCAATGGAAATGTCCTGACGGCAAAAGGTTTACTAATTGCTGATAGGGCTCCCGTTACATGCCCCATGCTTGGAGCCATAACAGGTATACCAACTTTTATGTACTCCTGCAGGTACTTTGCGTGATCTCCATGCTCATGAGACACCACTATCCCAACAATCTTACTAATGTTGAAATCCAAGGCTTTCTTAACCTCTTTAAATGGTATCCCTGCCTCTATAACCAAGCACTCTGTCTCATTGTGGAGCAGATAGCAGTTTCCCGCCGATCCGCTCCCTAAACAGGTTAATTTCAAAATGGATCACCACCAGTTTCCGCAGTAACTTCATTACTGACTGACTCAGATACTTCTTCAAAATCAACCGTATTTGCTTGGCTTAAATCACTTTCATGTTGATTTACTGTTTCATTGTCAACGTAACTGGGGCTTCCATCTGCATTAATAACAGCCATGTCTCGCTCGTAAGCGTCAGACATTTCAATGCTCATAATGCCCCACTTGCTGATCAGCTGCCGGATCATGGTCTTTTCTGCCATTTCATCGAAATTCTTATACCAGAAACTGGAATACTTCCAGGCGTCCTTCTCTGGATAATTTCCGGTTAAAAAGTCTTCATAGGAAACCCGACTGTACTTCGGAGTTTTATTTTTAACTTCATTTAAGTTAAATGCTTGCGAATATTGATCTGCATGTTTCACCATCTTAGCCTTAGTCCAGAAGATTTCTTTCCTGAAACCGTTAAGAAGTTCAAAGTATGCCAGATACCCAATAACCGGAAGTTCTTCTCTGACAGCATCGTCTTCTATAAACTCAAATTTATGCTTCCCAGTAGACCGATCACGCCCACGGTACTCACCTTCGCGGATATAAATAACATCCAGGTCCTTATACTGACCGGTCCTCATTGCCAGCTGTTTATAGCCTTTGGCACCGAGCTGAAACTGAGCGTCTGTAGAGATAACATTGCCCTCACGATCCTTTTTCTTATAAGGAATCATATAAAACTGTCCCAGCTGCGGACTGGGGGAAAGGTTTAAGGCTTCCCCCAGAAGCGCTGCACTTAAAATACTGTTATGACTACATTCCTGCAAAGCCGGTGTATTCTGAACTGCCGACACCACGCTTGCAATAAATCTGGCTGTATTCTTCTGGCCCACCACCTGCAGGATATTTGCCTTGACTTTATCCTTTGATAAGAAATCAGCCATCCCCTTTGGCTGTGCTGTTGCAACTTCATTGTTCATCTTTATGCCTCCACTTCCAATGTGCTATTTTCTGATACTTTTAAGAGAATAAGCTGCCCTTCCATATCCGGAATGTTAAAATCATTTACAGACTCCGCATTATCAATAAAGATAGGTGCCGTTACTCCATAGATATCCTGCAGCGCTGTGATAATATCCAGCCCAGCAACTACCCTATGCCCTGCATTCAAAGAACTGAATGGAACTCCATTTACCATACATTCGCAGGTTTCTTTGTATCCACCATTGATCTGATTTTCAAACAGTCGGAAGTTGACCAGTTTAAATTTTGCATTGATACGGGAAGATAACAGGTCCATCTTCGCCTTTGTAAACTCCTCCAAAAGAAACAGCTCTTTCTCCTGATCAGCAATCAGCTGAGAAGTCGTTCGTTGCTCCTGTTGAAGTTCCAATACACGGGCCTGTACTCTTTGATTGTTCTCTTTTCCTGTAAGCGTAGATTTAACTCTATCAAGCTGCGTAATCAGTTCTTGTTTCTTCTGCTTTAACTGATTCAAATATCCTGATCCGGTTCCCATTTCCTGAGCCTGTTTTTCCAGTCGCTGTATTTCCGCTGTCATTGACTGGTACTCTGGGCTGTCAAATACTTCCACTTGTTGAGGCAACGCTGCCAACTCTTCCATGGCTGCTGTCTTCCTCTTATTCTGTTCCACCTTATTGAATTTACAGGAATCCAGCTTCTCTTTAAGGGTACTAATCTCTTTTTCAAGAGCTTCAATATTTGCCACAGTCTGCTTTCCATTCTTCACAATGTCAGCAAGGCTCTTCTGTTTATTAGACTGAAACTCCTCCAGCTTAGCCTGTCTCTGCTCTGGCGGAAGCATCTGCTTACACATAGGACAGCATAGAGTATCCTCATTTACCTGCATGGCTTGAACTTCTTTGTGATTTTTTAGCAATGCCTCTCTATAAGACCGGTTACTCTCCAGAAGTTCCTGTTTTTGCTTAATCTCTCTTTCTGTCTTCTCATACTCTCTTATTGCATCCGAGAAGGCATATCCAGCATCATCAATTTTCCGCTGAATTTCCCGCCGCTGATTCATCAGCTTTTCATTCGCTTTGCGCTTCAAATCTCCCAAATCAAATTGTTTTTGCATAATTGCATTATTAATCTGAGTAAGCACCTCACTGGCTTTTGATGCGCTGTTTTCCTGCTCTGTCAGATCATTAATCTGCTTTTCCAGATCGACTTTCTGGTTCTCACATTCTGTAAAATCAGCCTGTACTAATCCTTTGCTGGCTTCGTCAATTCTGGCCGGTAACTCAGCTTGTCTCTTATTCAGTTCTTTTAACGCCTTTTTTGCCTTAGCGGTCAGATCGTCTACGGAGAACTCTTTCAAAATGTTAGACAGTGGAGTGAACTTCTGATCAGTGGATATCACATCCTGATCCGTAACCTCCGAAACCAATTTTAATAGAATCGTTCTCTGATCCTTCCATTTCAACGAAGTGAACGCCTGGGGACTGGTAATTAATTTAAACAGCTCCTCATTCATCAAATCATCTATGTAAGCCTTGTAATCTTTTTCTGACTTAGGAATTTCATTGATTTCATATTTATTGATATTCCCCTGCAGCTGAGAAACCTCGCTTCCCTTCTTCTTAACCCAGTTCTGCTCCTGTATCTTACTAAGCAAGATCTCTTTTCCATCAGCCACTAATACTGCAGATACTTTAATAACCAGATTATCTATAGGCTCACCCTGGCGATCATTGGGACGAATGTTAAAATCAGACTTTCCTTCGCTATCCTTATTGAAAAGCAGCCATGTAAATCCGTCCATAATAGTTGTTTTTCCGGTTGCATTCTGACCAGAAATGGTTGTCCTTCTCTTAAAATCAATTGCTAATTGGGTGATTCCCTTGAAATTCTCGATAGAAATCTTCTTTAATCTCAGATTCATTCTCTTGCAATCCTCCTGTGAATCCCCTATAATAGGGGTGTGAATGATTTACGAGTTACCTTGATTCCTCAGCTGTTCCCGCAGCTGGGGTTTCTGCATTTTCACAGCCGATAATGTGACCATCGTTTATCAGCAGCGGGTCCAAATTACCGGATTGGATCGCTCTTTCCAGAGTGTTTATGGACAGTCTCTCGATCTCTTCCTGTGTCCAATTTAAAGAGTACATTATTCCCCACCTCCTCTCACGTCACTTCCAGCGCACCGACCGCAAAGAACATCAAAGCCATTGCACCGATGAAGATTACTGTCGGCATGATCCGCTTTGCAATCTTTTTCAGCATCGACGGGCGGGCGTCGGTGTAATCGTCTAATTTGTCATAATACCTCATACAACCTCCTTTCCTTACGGCTTGTCCATGCCGACCGGCATCAGCCGGTTTCATCTTTCTTCTCTTTGTCTCTGTAGATACTGGATGCGATTCGGCCGACATTATCAAGGATCTCCTGTTTCTCTTCCTCTGTTTTCACAAAACAATCATCGTGTGCACGAATAAGTGTATTACCGATTTTCATTTCCATGATTTGCATATGTAACACCTCTCTTTCTCTTAAGCCTATGCGTTATTGGTTGTACTTGTTGCGTACTTAAATCTCATCATTTAACGCTCTCTCTTTTGTAACTTTAAAAGTTACCTACTAGCAAAAAAAATTGCCATCGGATCCTCGATGTGAAGCTCATCGATCATGATCTGAATCTCATTACTTCCAAAGACACCATTTTTCATTTTTTCATAAAATGTTTTGGGTGTGATGCCTATAACACTGGCAATATCTGATTGAGAAAGACCATTTTTAGCAATAATTCCTCTTAATTCATCAGTCCTGATCAAGTGGTTACCTCCTTTCGTAACTTTTTAAGTTACTTAAACTATATCACATTTTTGTAACTTGTCAAGATATTTTTTATTGCATTTATAACATTTTTGTGCTACTATTAAGTTACCAATTATGAGGAGGCCTTACTTATGGCTGTGGGTGATAGAATTAAAGAAATAAGAAATAAGCTTGGAATGAGCCAGGTCGACTTTGCTGATAAAATTAGTGTTTCAAAGCAAACGCTATATAAATACGAGAATAACATTATCACAAATATACCTTCTGATAAGATAGAAGCTGTTTCAAAAATTGGAAATGTATCGCCCGCTTATCTAATGGGGTGGGATGAACCGCTGGAATACAGACCGATATCAAAACAGGAGCAAGATCACCTAAATAAATATCGCTTGATAGATGACAAAGGCAAACATACTGTAGATACAGTTTTGGAAATGGAATACAATCGCTGTAACGCTACCTCTGACTCTAATATAACTAAGATAGAACCAGGTAAGGATAAAACACACCTAATCCCTGTGGCCGCCCACGAACGTACAGATATAGAAGTTACCGAAGAAATGAAAAAACACGATGATGCTTTTTTTGATGAATAAATTACATACACATAAAGATTAAATTAGCCAATGGCTTTTTAATAAAAATACAAAAGAAGAGGGAATGAGTATGAAACAGAAATGGTATTTACAAACTTGGTTAATCTGCTTATTATTTGCTTTTTGGTTCTTTATTTTTCCAGGTATTATAGGTTTAGTTTTATTAATCCTACAAATAATTGAAAATAATAAATTAAAGAAGCACTATGGGATAGTTGATCAATTAGAAAACAAAATAAAGGATTTAGATTCAGATCTTCATAAAAAAGAAGAATCACATGACATTGCATGTCGCAACATCGAAAAAGAATTTAACGATAAGAAAGAGACCATACAAAAAGATTTTAATGATTACTCTAAAAAAATAGACAAGCAAAAGGCTGAAATTGTTAAAGAACTTAATATACTTAAAGAAGAACAATCTTCTCTACACCAATCATTAATCAAAGAACATTATAACTTATCAGATTATGATGGAATTACCTCTGAAGAATGTAAGAATAAATTGGCTCTTTTAAGAGCTGACGAACAGGATTTGTTGAAATCAGAGGAATATGTTATTGTTACTGCTTACGGCTCAAAGCAAGAAATTAATAATAACATTAAACAAATCATACGATGTCTGAATGCAGAATGCGACAATATTTTCATGAATATCTCTACTAAAAATATAGATTCCATGAGAAGTAAAATATCTAAATGCTTTGAATCATTAAATAAGATTTTCGCTGTGGATGGCATCCAACTCTCAAAACGTATTCTAGAATATAAATTAGAGGAATTAAGCTTAATCTATACCTATGAATTAAAAAAAGAGCAAGAGCGCGAACAGCAAAAAGCAATAAAAGAACAAATGATCGAAGAAGAAAAAGTTCGTAGAGAACTAGAGAATAAAAAAGCTAAAATAGAAAAAGACCAATCGCAATTCACCAATGAAATTACAAAGTTAATGGCCTACATGCAAAAAACTCAAAATGACATAGAAAAGCAGCTATATATAGATAAAATTAAAGACTTAGAATCAAAACTTAATGAACTGGAAAAAGAGAAAGAAAATGTGCTTGAGAGAGAAGCAAATGCTCGTGCTGGTTTTGTATATATCATCTCAAATATTGGTTCCTTTGGTGAAGATATTTACAAAATTGGTATGACACGCCGTCTAGAACCAATGGATCGCGTTAAAGAACTGAGTAGTGCATCAGTACCGTTTGAGTTTGATGTACATGCTATGATCTTTTCAGAGAATGCTCCAGAACTAGAAAATACGCTTCACAAATATTTTGAGCAGAAAAGTGTAAATAGAATTAATCTTCGTAAAGAATTTTTCCATGTCTCACTTGATGAAATAGAAAAGGTAGTAAAAGAAAACTATAACAATACTGTAGAATTTATAAGAATCCCCACTGCAACAGAGTATCGCCAGACACTATCAATTTTAGAGGCAGAAACAGCATAATATTAAAAGCCCCAGGAGCTGCGAACTCCCAGAGCTTAATCATAGATTCTCTTGCCGGACTCCCGGAAAGATATATCCATCTCAACAATGGAATTATATCATTTTCGGAAACAGCTTGCAATAGCTGTTATTTTTGTACCCAAATTTAAGTAAACTATACAAGGAGATGATATAATGCTTGACCCATCAGGAATCTATTACATGTACTTACGCAAATCCAGAGAGGACCGGGAAGCCGAAGCCCATGGCGAAGGTGAGACTCTGGCCAGACACGAAAAGCGCCTTAACGAACTGGCCGAACAATTAAAAATCACAATCTACCACATCTACCGTGAAGTAGTATCTGGAGAAACCATCGCCGCCCGGCCAGAAATGATGCGTATGCTTTCCGACATTGAAAACGAGCAGCCTGATGGTGTATTAGTAGTGGAACTGGAACGTCTTGCCCGTGGAGATACCAGAGATCAGGGTCTTATCATGGAAACCTTTAAATATGGAAACACCAAGATCATCACCCCCATGAAGACCTATGACCCCAACGATGAATTTGACGAAGAATACGCCGAATTCGGGCTTTTCATGAGCAGACGAGAATACAAAATCATCAACCGCCGTTTACAGAACGGCCGGCGCGCCTCCACCAAGGAAGGAAAATGGATCTCTAATGTTGCCCCTTACGGATATGAACGAGAGAAACTCCCCCACGAAAAAGGATTCACCCTCACTCCACATCCTGAAGAAGCAAAAATCGTTCAATTTGTATTTCAACTCTTTACCGAAGGAACTCCGGAATCTGATGGTCTACCCCTGGGTCCTACTCAGATCGCCCACCTCCTCGACGATATGAAAGTTTCCCCTCGCAAATCTGATCACTGGGAAACCGGAGTCATTAAAGGCATTCTAAAAAATTACGTATATATCGGAAAACTGGAGGTCGGCAAGCGCAAGCAGCTTAAAGTCATAGAAAACGGAACCGTCAAACGCTCCCGCCCCATCAACAATGACTCAGAGATCTTCGATGCCATTCACCCTCCAATCATCGACGAACACGTTTTCTACGCCGCCAGAAAAAAGCTGGAAGCAAACTTCCGCCCCACCAATTTTTCCACAATTAAATCCACTCTGGCCGGACTTTTATACTGCAGCGAATGCCAGAAAGCAATGTACCGCCGCCCTGCAGGTGCAAGGAACCCCAATGATACCGTACTATGCAAAACACACGGCTGCCCTACCGTTGGCTCTTTCTACTATCTGGTAGAAGAGCGCCTGCTACAGTTCCTTGAAAAAACACTAAAAGAATATAAGATCCGGATCCAGGGAGAAAACACCGGTGACTGGACCGAAGTCCTGGAGCGTAAAAAAGCCGTTCTAACAGAATACAAAAACGAAGCCGACGTCTTAAACAAGCAGCTTGAGTCCGTATACGATTACTTTGAACAGCAAGTCTACTCCCTGGACCTCTTCCGCAAACGATCCGGAGACTTAAACAAAAAGCTGGAAGACAACGAAAAACTCATAAAATCCATAGAACGTGAACTAGAAGAAATAAAAGAACGCATCATCAGAAAAGAACAGTTCATTCCCTATTTTGAGAACGTCTTAAAATCCTACTCAAAAACAGAAGACCCATTACGCAAAAACGCCCTGCTAAAACAAATAGTAGATCACATTTACTACACCAAAACAAAAAAAGGCACACGCCTTGGGCAGGGAGTTGACTCCTTCACCCTCGACGTATACCTGAAACTCCCCTTCCGGGACTTTTAATACCCATTACCGATACCTATTAA